>CAYSGP010000458.1:0-6766 GCA_964430095.1 uncultured Ignavibacteriaceae bacterium | reverse complement strand
AATTTTATTATTCATTTTTTGATAAGCCTAAAGAAGTAGATATGTATATGAATATCCTCCGCGCAGGATTGTTCTTTTGCTTTTAATGGAACGGAATGATTTTAAATGAGAAAACTTATAATGAAGTATTTAATTACAAATAAGAAATTATCCGGATTCCGGATACCGGATTCCGGATACCCGATAAAAAACCAAAATCAATCATCCGGCATTCAGCATCGTATTTCTGCAATCTTGCTTGTAGTATTTGTGTTACTACCCTCGATTCTGTTAATAAGCTGTGAAGAAATGCTTCTTGGTCCCGAACCGGAGAATACACCTAAAAGCAATTTTGAAATCTTCTGGAAAAGATTTGACGAGAATTATGCCTTATTCCCGGTAAAAAATGTTGACTGGGATTCGCTTCATACTGTATTCGGATCAAGAGTAAACTCCTCTACTTCCGATTCGGAATTATGGGAAATAATGAGTGAAATGATCCAATGCCTTAATGACGGGCATGTAGTACTTTTAAATAAAGGCATTTCGAAAATTGCTCAATCAACCGAAATTGCTAAAAGAAAACCGGATGATTTTAGTCTGGATCTTGTTAAAAATAATTTTCTACACAATTATAAAACTGCAGGAAATGGTTTTTTCACTTATGGCAAGATTAAAAATACAAACATCGGTTACATTCATCTAATTACCTTTGCATCATCGAATACAGGAAACGGAACGGATTGGGCTTACGATATCGATAAAATTGTCAGCGAATTGTATGATTCAGATGCACTGATAATCGATTTACGGAATAACGGCGGGGGCTTAAAAGTAACCTTAGGAATTATTGCTTCAGCCTTTATTGATCGTGAAGTAACATATTTTTATCAGAAGGAAAAAACTGGACCAGGACATAACGATTTTGGACCGCAAATCCCGCTGACGATTTCACCAAGGCCCGGAGTTCAAAGATTTACAAAAAACATTGCGCTGCTTACAAACAGGTTTTCAGCAATCGGCTCCGAACACTTTTCGCAGATATTTCAATATTTACCTTACACAGCCCAAATCGGGGATACAACGCTTGGATGTTTCGGAGATATAGTCGGTAATCATCAATTGCCTAGCGGCTGGGTGTTTTGGTACCCAATCCGCCTTACTAGAACTCCTGACGGATTTTGCCCGGAAGGATTAGGAATTATACCGGATATCTTAGTTGAAAACACAAAAAGAGATATAGACGCTGGCAGAGATAATGTAATGCAGCGGGCAATTAATTATTTGAGCGAATAAAAAATTAGTAGAGAAATTAAAGAATAAATCATATGTTAAACGGAATAATTTGAAATGGCTGCAGAAGTAAAATGGATTTGATAACAATTATTATTTTCCTTGGAGTTGTACAGGGAATTCTTGTAGGGATTCTGCTTCTAACCCTAAATAGAGGAAATACTAAGGCAAATCATCTGCTTGGAATATTAATGATTCTATTTTCTATAAGCATTTCGGGATTCTTACTCCAGAGAATTAATATAGACGTTAAGTATCTTTTTTTTGCAGAAAATGCATCATCTGTCATACTTCTCTTCGGACCACTTTTTTATTTTTATATCTTGGCGCTGGTAAAGAGAAATTTTCAACTAAATAAAAAATATCTGCCCCACTTCCTCCCTTTCGCGGCTTTGGCAGTGTTCGACATAATTTTTTATTTATCCCATTCGCAAAAAGAGCTGCAGATCGAATATAGTCATGCGTTCTCAGTTCTGGATAGGATTATGATAGGATTCCTGATTATCCATGTATTTATATATACGATTTTCGTCAAAAGAATAATAAAAGAACATGAAATGAAAATTAAATCAACATTATCTTTTATTGAGAATATAAATCTGAAATGGGTTAACCTTACTGCAAATCTTTTACAGTTTGTTTTCGGTTTGATTTCTGTATTAATTATACTTTCTTCAGCAGGCATAAATACCGAAGAATATTTTAACTCTTTCATACCGGCTGTAGTGGCAATTATAATTCTGGGCTTGGGATACTGGGGATTCAAACAGCCGATCATTTTTCCACCCGAAGATGAAAAGAAAGAGAGCAGAAAATATGAATGGTCCGGCTTGAACGATGAAAAAGCGGATGAATATTTGAGCAGGCTGAAAATAATAATGATCCGTGATAAGCCTTATCTTGAAAGCAGCCTCACACTGCAGAAGCTTGCTGATATGGCAGAGATTTCTCCTCAGAATCTTTCACAGATAATTAATGTAAAACTGAATCAAAATTTCTTTGATTTTATTAATTGCTACAGGATTACCGAAGCAAAGAAGCTTTTAATTGATCCGAGAGGACAACTGCTGACTATTCTGGCAATTGCCGAGGAGGCAGGATTCAATTCAAAATCTTCTTTTAATGCCGCATTTAAAAAAATGACCGGTATGACTCCCACTGAATATAAAAAATCTCTTTTAAATCTCTCCTGAAATAAATCCGTTTATCCTTCCCTTTTACCGAACCCTGTGCGGCTTTGTCTTTTAATACAACAACTAAATGTACGGACTTATCCATCAGGACGATTTACCTTCCCCTAAAATTTAATTTTGTCCCGTAATTTTTTAAGAAAGGATCAAAATGAAAAAACTTTTATCAATTCTGGCAATCATAATTTTTACTTCAGCATGCATATTTGCGCAGGAGGAAACATTAATCGGAAACGGCGAAGTTGCTCACGGCGGATTCGGCGGACCGGTTGTCAAGTACACCCAAATTTATGGTAAACCTGCTGTTTTAGTCGGAGGCCGCGGCGGCTGGATTATTAATCATTCATTTATCATCGGCGGCGGGGGTTACGGACTGGTCAATAATATCCAGTCAAATAATACAACATGGCCGCTATTTTTTAATGATAAACCTTATATCAATTTTGGTTACGGCGGATTGGAGCTTGAGTATATAATTCAATCAGACAAATTATTGCATTTTTCGGTTATCACGTTGATAGGCGCCGGCGGTGTATCATACAGGGATAATTTGTGGGATGATGATTGGGACAACGATTCAGATGATGACGATGATGACTGGGATTCACCAAGCGATGAATTCTTTGTTCTTGAACCCGGTGCTAATTTAGAATTGAATATTGTCAGCTTTTTCAGAATTAATGCCGGTGTCAGCTACAGGTTTATTTCCGGTGCTAACCTGGATGACTTGAGCAATAATGATCTTGCAGGGCTTGCAGCATCACTGACTTTGAAATTCGGGGTCTTTTAGAGAGCGTTACCATATACAAGCAATGAGCTTGAAGGAAATCCGGAAAGGCTCATTAATGCAGTTTATGATGCCTGCAGATAAATGGAATCATTTTATAAAATTTAGAAAGCACTAAAAATGAGTTTCAGAGAAGATAGGATCTGTCTTATCACCGGCGCCGACTCAGGTATCGGAAAAGCAGTAGCTAAACTTCTTGCACAGCTCGATATTACACTGCTTTTAGTATCGAGGAATCATGTACGTGGTGAAAGAGCAGTAAAAGAAATCGAGGCAGACTGCAATGCAGATTTATTTTTATTTATAGCTGACCTCTCCTCTCAGGAATCTATTCGTAATCTTGTAAAAAAAATAAAGGAAAAATTTAAAAAGATCGATGTACTTATAAATAATGTCGGCGCAAGATTTTCAAAAAGATACTTAACTGTTGATGGAATTGAAGCAACTTTTGCAGTGAATTATTTATCAAGATTCCTTTTAACAAATCTTCTGCTTGATTTATTAAAAGAGAGCGAACAGGGAAGGATTATTAATGTTTCCGGGGAATTTCACCGGAAAGGAAAAATCAATTTTGATGATTTGAACTTAAAAGAAAATTATTCTGCTTCTACTGCAAGTGCACAATCAAAATTAGCTGACATTTTATTTACGTATTCTTTGGCTGAGAAGCTTAAAAATACCAATATAACTGCCAACTGTATGCATCCGGGATCAGTAGCTACCAATATTATTTATTCTGATCCGGATGCAGGAGCAGGAATCAAATCTCTATATGCTGTTTCATCACTATTTCTGAGCAAGCCGGAAAAGGGTGCGGAAACAGTCATTTATCTAGCAACTACTCAAAATGTATCAAG
The DNA here is from genome assembly GCA_964430095.1 of uncultured Ignavibacteriaceae bacterium. Classification (GTDB taxonomy): domain Bacteria; phylum Bacteroidota; class Ignavibacteria; order Ignavibacteriales; family Ignavibacteriaceae; genus DATKLQ01. Next base: position 2,660 of record CAYSGP010000458.1, on the reverse strand, counting down.
CATAACCGGCAAATATTTTATAAACAAAAAAACAGTTGAATCATCTCCCCTATCGTATGATAAAGAATTAGGATCAAAACTATGGGAGGTGAGCGAGAATCTGATTAGCTTATCACAAAAGGGAGAAGAAATTCTAAGCAAAAAATTATAAAACGAAATTAACAGCAAATAAATTAAAAAATGGGAATAAAGTATTCAGATTCAGAAGAAAAGTTTTAATTTCTTTCATAAATTAATCAGAGGAGGTCAGCTAAATGAAAATAAATATATTTAGGATAACAACTTTAACCGTTCTTCCACTTCTGCTTTTTGCAGGATGTGAGGAATCATCTACAACTGATATTAATACTATTCATGGTTCAGGTAATATTGTATCGGAATTAAGAACAGTAGATGAATGCAGCGGAATCAGCATTATGAATGCGGGAAAGGTTTATTTAACCCAGGATACTATTCAGTCAATCAGGATCGAAGCTGATGATAATATTATTGATGAAGTAATAACCCGAAAAGAAAGTGAAGTTCTTACTGTGGGTTTGGAAGAAGGAAGCTACTCAAATATTACACTTAATATTTATGTCTCATTAAAAACTATCCAAAGTATTTCAATTAATGGGGCAGGCAATGTAGAATTGCAGAATGACATTAACTGCAATGACTTGAATTGCACTATTAACGGAGCCGGGAATATCATTCTTCGGGGAAACGGTAATTATCTGAATTGTTTAATAAATGGTGCCGGAAATATCTATGCCGTAGAGTTTATAGTAGAAAGATGCAAAGTTCTTATTAACGGTGCGGGAAGCACAACTGTTAATGTAACTGAAGAGCTGGACGCCTCCGTTAACGGCGCCGGTTCAATTATATATTATGGAAATCCTGACAGTGTAAAAACTTCTATTACCGGGCTCGGACAGATAACAGGAAGATAATTATTTATCGTCTCATTGATCAAGGAAAATCAAATTGAAAGCACTTGTCATTTTATTCTTTTCAGCAGTGTCCTTGTGCTATCCCCAGGAATTAAAGATATCAGGTACAATAAGCGACGCCAGCAGCGGAGAAGCTTTGCCGTATGCGAATATCTCTGTTAAAGATCAATCAAAAGGAATAAGTACAGATTTTGAAGGTAGATATGAATTACCTCTCCCACCGGGCAGATATGAACTTGTGATAAGCTATATAAGCTATAAATCGGAAACAATCACGGTCGAACTCACGAATCAGAATATAGAATTGGATGTAAATCTGATTTCAACTGATATTCTTCTTCAGGAAGTTTCCGTTTATGCGGCAACTGAGAATGAAAGCTCGGTCAGCAGCATTTCGCTGCAAAGCAAAGAAATGGAAGAAATATCAAGTGTTTTTCCGGATGTTTTCCGATCAATACAGGCCTTGCCGGGCATCGCCGTAAATAATGAATTCTCGGCGAAGTTCAATGTGCGCGGAGGAAGTTATGATGAAAATCTTGTACTGGTAAACGGCACCCAGGTTTACGAGCCCTTTCATATAAAAGAAGCAGATAATGCGAGTGTCGGCATTTTTAATATGGACATGATGAAGAAGGTTAACATTATTACCGGAGGTTTCAGCGCGGAGTACGGCGACCGTCTGAGCTCGGTATTAAATATTGAATACAGGGAAGGAAATAAAGAAAGATATACAGGCGCCGTAACATTAAGCTTAACAAATTTCGATGCATTGTTTGAAGGTCCGGTTACATCGAAAGGTTCTTTCATGCTTGGCGTCAGAAAGAGTTATCTTGAATATATAATCTCATTAATTGATTTGGATGAGCCTGTAAAACCTTCTTTTTATGATGTGCAGGGGGTGATAACATATAACTTATCGGACATCAATAAATTACAATTTAAATTTATTCATGCCGGCGATGATTTTGAACTTATACCGGGGGAATCTGTTGCGGGTCCATACCCGGTCCAGTATACAACCACAGATAGAGTAACTATTAATTCAGTGGTCAATATTAGAGAATTCGAAAAAAACAGCGCTGATTATTACAGCAACCTGTTTGATATTCAAAACACCACTTTCCTTTCAAATGATCTCTTTTTGAATTTATCACTCTCATATTACTGGCAGAAGGATGAGGAAAATTTTTATTATTCGGAATTGTACAGGGAAGATTTTACGACTAGCAATAATCCCGGCAGGCCTTATTTCTATAATTCGTTGTATGAAGATACATATAAAAACGAACTGATTATAAAAACCTGGGAACCTAAAATTTCTTTGGATTGGAAAGTAAATCCTTTCTTTGATATAAAAACAGGATTCAGCTATCTCAATATCAATTATAACCAGGAATTCATTGACGGAACAATTCAAGACATAAAATACAATTACCGGCAATTTCCCGATACTACTCATTCATTGCTTTATAATGATTCGAATATTTTACCGCAGACTATAGATGCAGGTTCTTATAAGCTGGCAGGATATATAGAAAATATTGTTCAGATCACCGATCGTTTTATTGCAAACATGGGGGGAAGATTTGATTATTTTGATTTTAACCATGATCTTACATTCAGCCCGAGATTAAGCGCTTCTTACAAATTCGGTGAAGATGTTAATCTTCGTGCGGCATGGGGGCATTATTATCAGTCCCCTATTTACAGACAGCTTGAGTATTCAAC
>CAYSGP010000457.1:0-7321 GCA_964430095.1 uncultured Ignavibacteriaceae bacterium | reverse complement strand
TTGAATTCACTTTTTGATACACAAACAAATTTCTTTGTAAACAATGAAAGAAACCTTTCCGCAGTCAAATATAATACCCTTGGAACCAAATTGTAATTATCAATGTGAAGCCCGTGAAAAGTATGAATTGCCGGACAGCCTGTAAGCAAAGAAAGAAAGCGGCCGTAAATTCCCGCTCCTTTACCATGGGAATGAATAAGTTTTATATTCTTTCCTTGAATAAATCTTTTTAATTCAAAAAGAGATTTAATTTTAAATTTCCTGTGAGGTATTTTGCAAATATTTTCAGCTCCAATTAAAGTTTTATAACGCTCCATATAAGGGAAATCGCCGGGACATGCAATAAAAATATTCAGCTGATCCTTTAAATATTTTACGAGGAGAAACAAGTGCTGAGGCCCGCCGCCGAAATCCGCCCGGGCGGTAATCATTAAGATATTTCTGCCGTTATTGTTCAATTTTTAGTTAAATATCTTTGATAAGAAGTAATAATTTTTATAATTAAATAATTTACAAAATGCAGCATACCCCGGATTAATCTTAGTATAAAATTTTGATTTCGTCCGAATTTATATGCCTGCAGGGGTAAATTTCTTTTCTTTGCAAGATATTCCAGCCTTCTCTTTTTTGTCTCCCAATCAGCACTGAATTGATTTGCATGAACGCGGTAGTACGCGTGAATATGCGGAATGAAGATGAAAGAACCGAATTCACCCAGTCTTATCCAAAGATCGAAGTCTTCTATTTTTAAATCCGGATCTTCATCAAATCCTCCAGCCATATCCAAATATTTTTTGCTGACTAAAACAGTTGAGAGAGGTATGGAATTTCCTTTTTGAATCAGATCGTTTTTGTTTCGTGCGGCTTTATGAAGCAGCGGAAGAACTTCGTAATTAGGTGAAAATATATTGGCTCCGACAGTAACGGAGGCTGAATAAACCAGAACAGCATCAGGATTTTTATGAATTGAGTTTAACTGCTCTTCAAGCTTATGCTTTTCCCAAACATCATCTCCGTCCAGGAAAGCAATATACTCCCCATTTGCCTGAGCGATTCCAAAGTTTCTTACTGAAGACGGTTTGCCGGAATGAGGGATTGAATGAAATTTGATCCTGTCATCACGAGCTGAAATTTTTTTCACAATCACAGGGGTACTATCAGTCGATTGATCATCAACTACAATGATCTCAACATTTTGAAATGTCTGGTTAAGTATCGAAACAATTGCTTCTTCAATAAATTTCTCCAGGTTGAAAGCAGTGATAATAACCGATATGAGGGGATTACCCGGATACAATGAGGTATTTTCCTGCTATTTTTTTATTAATTCAAAAATTCCGCATCCGTAATTACAACCGAAATTAGTGCTGATGTTTATTCCGCTCAATTCCCCATTATTAAAAAGCTCATTCTTGTCATTCACATATGAAAAAGATTCAACCGAATATTTACCCGAAAATATTTTTAACAGGTATTCAATTGAAAAAACGCGGTGAGCATCGTATTCAATTCTTTGAGGGCCTATTATTGTTGAAAAATAAAATTTCCCGTTAGGGAGCAGCATTTTGTAAATATTATCCAACCCCTTTAGATGCCCGATAGGATCCACCTTATCACCGTACCTGCCCAATCCAAAATGTTCTATTGCATGAAGACATGAAACCGAGCCGGTGTAGTTTGAAAAAGAAAAATCATCATTCATTAAATCTGCCTGAACAAACTTGATATTCGGGTTTAACAATTCAAACGGACGTATATCAAAAACCTCAACACTCCTGAAGCTTGCCAGTATTGAGACGAAGCCGTCGATCCTGGAGCCTATGTCTACATGTTTCTGCGGATTCGCCTTAAATATTTTCTGCGCCACAAGAATATCCTGATGAAAATAATGCAGCGGGATTTCAGCTGCCGGGCTGTACCTGTCATGGAAGTTCGGCAGCAGGGACGTAATCCGGAACTCAGCATTTTTCTTATTCTTTTTTCTGAAAAAGAAATAATTTTTAAAAAAAGGAATAATACCTTTTAAAGAATTCAGCAGTAATTTTGGAAATAATCCAAACTGCTGAAACATGTGATGATACGGATTTAACAATTTAAATTTTTATAAAATAAAATCATTTATGCCTCTGAGCGGACTGCCAGGAAATTAGTTGTTCTAAATTGTTCCTGAATTTCCCGGTAGCTGCCCATCGGAAATAATCTGCCGGAAGGGGTTATTCTATATATCTCCATCTTCAGGTTTTTAAAAAAGTAATAAAAGTCCTGGTAATATGTCCTTGTATCGATGTTGCACCCGCCGAATTCAAAACTTACCATCCTGATCCCATTCTTTTCAAACATTCCGATGCTCCCTTCCAGAACTTCCATTTCATGTCCTTCAACATCTACTTTTAATAAATCAATATTTTTAATATTCTTTGAAGCACAGTAAGAATCCAGCGTTTTTATCTGAATTATTTCAGATTTATTAAAATCAATATTGAAATGACTCAAATTTCTTTTTGTCAAAGAAGCCAGGCCTGATCCTTCCTTTTCATAAAATAATTCGGCAGTTTCTTCTTTTTTTCCTAATCCAAAATTATTTAAAATTACATTTCCGGAAGATGCAAGTTTTTCCGTCAGTTTTTCAAATGAATACCTTGAAGGTTCAAATGAGTGTATCTTAAAATTTATTTGACCTCCCAAGCCGGATACTATTAAATCCGAGAATTGTCCTTGATTTGCACCCACATCAAAAATTGTCACCTCCGGTAATTTTAGCTCTAATAGTTTTCTAATTAAAACCTTCTCGCCGCTGCTGTAAACAGATGTTCCCGAACCTATTCCCATTAAATGCAGGGATAAAAAAATATTTCTCTCCATTAATGTTTGCATAAACTTAGAGCCGGTCAATTTATAAAGAAATCTTTTCAGGTAATTCATCTTTTAATCAATCTGAAGTAATCCGATCAATAATCGTATTTAAATAATTCTGTGATTTATGATCCTTAAGAGATCTTCTATAACCATTTTCAGCGATTTCATTCCGGAGATTATCTTCTTTGAGAAAGAAATTAACTTCATCAGCTATATTCCTGACATCCTCATACACCGCAATTTCTTTATCAATTTCATATGCAAGATTTAGTCCGGGGACAAAATAGCTCAGCTGAAAACCGCCGCAGGCATTTATTTCGTAATGGCGTCCTTTGATTTGCTCTTTGCTTTTTCTTAAAAGAAGAATTTCTTTAATCGCCCTTAATGATCTGACGGAATGAAACAGAAATGCCGTATCGAAGCTTATGCTGTTTGAAAGATTCAGATTTATCCTGGTCTGGTTAAAGATTCTGACCATTTCATCCTGGGAAATCCAGGCATCAGCCTTCCATCCTCTGCCGACAACTTTTACCTCAATTCCCTCCTTTTTAAGCTTATCTATTATCCACTTGCGGTAGGGACTATAGCCGCCGACAAATGAGACATCATATATTTGTTCAAGATCAAGCTTTTCATAAATGCGGGAATTAAATCCGAAAGGGGAGTAGATAACATTCTTAAATCCTTCCGAAAGATATTTCCGGTGCATGTAATAATCAGGTGTGGAAAAGTAGTCAAAATACTTAATCCAATGCCTAGCAAATTTCCGGCGCCAGGGATCGTCGAAAAAATAAACCAGTGTTTTAGTTTTTTTTCTTATGGAATCCAAAGTGCCTTCATCCATTTCATTTTGGAACAGACAAAAGACAGCCGCATCCGGTTTTTCATTGTTGAAGAAATCCGCCATATTTTTGTTCATTTTTTCTTTACCATTCCGTATGCAATCGGCTAAAAAATCAAAATGAACCACATTCTCCTGACCAAAAACATCAGCTAAAGGAGAAAAAATGTTTATATATTCATATGAATATCCCCTCTTCTCATTCCCATAATCAAATTTCATTAAAACAGCAGCAATTTTCATTTTCTTAATGCAGCAACAAGTTTTTTATTAATTAAGCTTATAGAAATAAAAAAAATAATTCCCACTGTAAGCACTGCATATGCAGCACCTTTTACTCCAAAATAATTTATTAATATAAGATTTAAGACGACTGATATTATTCCTATGGAAACTTTGGGGATTAAATAAACTTTCGGACTATTCAGTGCCAACCCTAAATTTATCATTGTCTGTGCAGTTAAGAAAAGTCCTGTGCCGAGCGTGAGCAGCGGAAGAAGCTGATAATAAATAAGATATTCCTTGTAGCTTATTAATAAGATTAGATATTTTCCGAAGAAAAAAGTAACTATGGTTGAAATTACCGTAAGCGCAGCAACAAGCCAGCTTAAAATAAAAATATAATTTAAACCGCTTTCCGTCTTTTCATGCTCATTTAAATTAGTGAACTGCTGAAAAATAATTGGAAGAGAAAATTCATTAAGCAGGGTATTAGGTATCCCTATCAAAATAGTAACCAGACTTACCATAACCGAGTAGATTCCTACATCTGAAGTTGACAGCATTTTTGCAATAATCCATTTTTCACTATTCAACTGAAGCCATCCTGATAATCCCCAAACCAGAAAAGGAGTAGAATAGGTAAATATGGTGGTGAAAATTTCTTTCTTTACTGATTTCGAAGAAGCTGCAGTATCATGCATACTCTTTTTAAAGAAAGAATACTTAAGCAGTGAAAAAATCAAAGCAACAAAACTTAAACCTATCAGAATGTTCAAAAGGGCTAAGCTCTTATAAAATAACAGAAATAAAAGCACTATTATAATTGCCAGTTTTTCCAGACTCTGCAATACTGAATTTTCTTTTCTTTTCCGCAAAATATTAAAAGAAGCATTAAAGAATTCACTTGATTTTGAAAAAGCAATGAAAATTCCGGTAAAGAGAATCAGCAGCAAATAATTTTTATTGAAGAATGACTGAATGCCTAAGGCCATTGGTAAAACAACTGCAAGCAGTCCGAGTGTCGAAAAGAAAATAAACCTGATCATCATCCTTGTAAACAACGGAGCTTGATTTTTTTCTGCATAAATATAAAAGAACCGGGTGAATCCCTGCTGTATTGGCCCGTAATAAACCGCACTTAATAAGAATGAAAGGGTGATAATCAGAGAATAAATTCCGTATTCTCCGGTACCGATCCGGGATATGATTTTGATTGTAAAAAAACTAAGGACGAGTATTACAATTTGTCCGCCTGTAAACCAGAATAACTCGCTTGAGCTGTTTCTGCCTTTCTGCCAAATTATTGAAAAATATTCCTTGAATCTTTTCAGCATTAAACTATTTGAAAATCTTTCGTTAATTTTCCCTTCAATAATAATAATTTAACGGCAAATCCTTTGAGCAACAACTTGAAAATATCCTCAGTAATAATAGCAAAAAATGAGGAAAAAAATATTTTTAAGTGTCTTAAGAGCCAGGCTGGATGTATTGATGAAATTATTGTATTAGTTGATAATCTCACCACCGATAAGACTATAGAAATAATAAAATCATTTCCATCAGTTAAGTATGAGTCAATTGAATGGCAGGGATATTCCAAAACAAAGAGATACGGAATTTCTCTTTGTTCAAACAACTGGATATTCTGGATTGATGCAGATGAAGCTTTAACGGAAGATTTATCCGAAGAAATAAAAAGGTTTAAAAATTCGAAACCTGCTTTTTATTCATATACCTTTCCGAGAAAAGCTTTTTTTCTAGGCAAATGGATAAAGCACAGCGGCTGGTATCCTGCAAGAGTAACCAGGTTATTCGATAGAAATTTTATTGACGTAAGCGAAGATGAAGTTCATGAACATCTTGTAGTTAAAGGGAAGCCCGGTTTGAAAGTAAAATCCGGTGCATTAAACGGCAATATAGAACATTATACTGATCCGGATATAAACCATTATTTTTTAAAATTCAACAATTATACAACTTTGGCGGCTGAAGAGCTTGCAAGGAAAGGGAAAAAATTCCGTAAAACGGATTTGCTTCTGCGCCCTTTTTGGCTTTTTATTAAAATGTATATAATTAAGTTGGGCTTTTTGGACGGAACCGAAGGATTTATTTTAGCTGTCTTTTCATCAGCATATGTTTTTACAAAATATTGTAAATTGTGGGAGTGGACCAGGATTGGTCGGGATTAAAGGATTAACAGGATTTATAATTTTCTTATGAATAATCCATTAAGGGATTACCAGGATTATTAAATTTATAGGAGAAATTTAATCTTTTTTTTTCATAATACTTAAATCCTATAAAATATCAATCGCCTGAATTCAGGATCTATTTGAGAAATTTATATTTTTCTAATCCTGGTAATCCATAAATCCTATAAATCCTGGTTCAGACTTATAATGGATTATACTTTTACACCATAACCGGAGCCATTACAATGGAACAAAACTTTAATGAACTACTCTTTATGCAGCTTGTAATGCAGAATCAGCATATGTGCATGATTTCATTGGGCAAATTGAAGAACCCTGTAACAGATAATATCGAGCGGAATATGGAATATGCAAAGCTGATGATTGATACACTGGACATGCTTGCCGCAAAAACAAAAGGGAATCTTTCCGAATATGAGGATCGCTTTTTAACAGAAGTGCTGCGTGAGCTGAAGCTGAATTATGTTGATGAAATAAATAAGGATAATCAAAAAAGCGGGAAAGAGGAAAAAACAGAGGAATCCAAACCTTCATCACAAACCCCGGAACAAGGGGAAACAAAAAACCAATAGTGTATAAGACTGAAAATGACCATCGGAATTATAGCAAATATTACAAAAAAAAATGTTTATGAAGTAATCTCGGCTTTTACAGCAAAGCTGAGGAAAAATAAAATTAAATTTTATTTAAGCGATACACTTCAGGCTAAAAAAAGTTTTCTTGACAAAGAGATAAATAAAACGGGTTTTGTTTCTAATGAATTATTATGCAGGAAAAGCGATTTAATTGTTTCTATCGGAGGAGACGGAACAATGCTTGCAACAGCATACCAGGCTCACTATTATGATAAGCCTGTCTTCGGAGTTAATTTCGGTAAACTAGGTTTTCTCGCGGAAGCCAACATAAATCAGCTTGATTATTTTATTGAAGAACTGAAAAACAACCGCATAAAAATTGTAGAACGCATGGTTATAAAAGGAGAGTGTATAGGGAGAAAAATGGAGAAACTCTATGCAATAAACGATATAGTTATAGAAAAAGGCGCCTGGCCTAAAATGATTGAAATATCGATCAGTGTTGGGAAAGAGCTAGTTACCACTTTCGCTGCAGACGGATTGATTGTCGCCACCCCGATTGGATCAACCGGATATTCAATTTCAGTAGGCGGACCAATTGTATCGCCAAAGAC
>CAYSGP010000456.1:0-9842 GCA_964430095.1 uncultured Ignavibacteriaceae bacterium | reverse complement strand
GTTTTTTGGAACTGCGAATAGAGTTCCTCTATCTGATTTTGAGGGATCACATACTCTTTGAAGATTTCATCCTGAAGAGAAGACATTCTGTTAAGAAGAATAAAGCTGGTAAGCATCACTAAAGCTAGGATTAAAGATAAGGCAAAAAATCCGCCTTGTATTTTTCTGACGAATCTTAAATTCTTAAACCATTTCATAGTATTCATTCTATTTCATTTTAAAAATAACCGGTAATGACAATTTTGTTTTTACCGGCGTACCGTTCATCTTGCCAGGAGTAAAAGAAGCTTTCTTTATAGCATCGATTGCAGCTTCATCGCAGCCCGCACCAATTCCTTTTACAACCTTCACATCATCCACTCCGCCTGATTCATTTATATAAACCAGCAGATACACTTTCCCCTGAACACCGGACTTTTTAGCGAGCTCCGGGTAGCTGATTGTTTTATAGATCTTTTCCAATCCTCCTACAGGCTCCGGCATTACATCGGTAAAAGGTTTATAAGGATCTTCCTGGAATTGCGGCAGGCATAAGGGAAAAACATTCACCTTTATACTCATGACTAAAAAAATCAAAATAAATTTCATCATGCTTTTTTACCTAATAAAAATCGTGCTTACAAGTTCAATAAAAAGGAATAAAATTTTTGATCAACCTTCAGCTAATTGTCTGGAGCTGCGCCTTCTGTTCGCTGGAAATTATTTTTTCCAAATCCAGAAGAATCAATAACCTGTCGTCAAGTTTTCCCACGGCTTTAATAAACTCGGAATTAATCCCTGTTACCAGTTCCGGCGGAGCTTCGGTTATGTTTTTCGGAATCCTTAAGACTTCATTTACGGCATCAACAATAAATCCCACAGTTTTTCCGTCAACTTCAACTACAATAATTCTAGTATTTTTATCGTGCGGTTTCCGATCCATGCCTAATTTGCGCCTCAAATCAATAACCGGGATCACTCTTCCTCTTAGATTGATAACGCCTTCCACAAAATCCGGCGAATTGGGAACTTTGGTTATCTGCAGCATGCGGTTTATTTCGTGTACAAAAAGAATATCGACTCCAAACTCTTCATTGCCCATAATAAAACTGACTAATTGAAGAAGCTCGGAGCTTTGGCCTTTCTGTTCCTCTTTATTTTTTGCCATTTTGAGAAGTTCCTTTACAAAAAAAATCGTTCTATATATTAATTATCGAAGCAAAACTTTTTTTATTTAGGAGAATAATTATTTATTTTGGAAAGAAATGAAGTCGAATTTTTAATTAGAAATAAAGCATTCCCCGCCGGAACTATCTAAAAGGGAAGAGGAGAGACTATAAAGATTTTTCATGGGAATTTGAATGAATGTGCGGGAGAAGTAATATATAGGTTTTACGGAGTCATCCTGATAAGCTCTTTGTACATATCAATCGCTTTATTCCGTATTTCCATCAGCAGCTCTAGTGTAGTTTTTGCTTTTTCCCCTGCAATCATCACCTCATGGAGCTCAACATCTTTTCCCATAATAAAATCTTTAGTCATTGCATTTGCATTAAGCTGGTCGGAATTAACGGAACCGATGAATTCCGAAATAACATTGCCGAAATTTTCAGCCTCCGGTTTTTCCGTGGGAAGTTTTAATAAGGAAGATGGATTCAGCCCGCTTAGTCCGTCAATTTTCATAACTATCCTTTTTTGTCAAATAATGATCCCAGCACAATCCCGGATGGTTTACCTGTCTTCCGGTAATAATGATAATCCAATATCTCATCTTTGTTCAAAGGATACATCTCAGCGAAAAATTTTTTTTCTTCTTCCGAGATATTTTTTCCGATCTTAATTTTTTCTTTATCGGGGAATCCGAATTTTTCGCCTTCCCCGCTGTTCTTAATTTTTCTCTCTTGTTGATCGGATCCCCGTTTTTGGTTAATTGAATTCGGAGAATAATTTCCGGCAATATCAGTATTTACCTTCATGCTATATATCCAGCGAGTCTTTTGCTATCTGTTTGGAAGAATTAAAAGCCACCAAGTTAGCTTCATAAGTCCTGGTAGCGGCAATCATGTCGGTCATTTCAGTAATCACATTAACATTCGACATTCTGACGTAACCGTCTTCATCTGCATCGGGATGGTCGGGCATATAAACAATATCGCCTTCGCGTTTATCGGTAACCTGCTTAAATTCAAGTCCGGTTTCATCTTCCGAAAACTGATTTACAGCCAGCGGCTGAATGAAGTGATCCTCATTCGATCCTTTAAGCTTGATAATGTTTGAGGTATTGATATCGGGAACCTGCAGCGGTTTTTTTTGAACGACATTTAAAACTTTGCGCTGGTATGGTCCTCCGTTTTCCGACCTGATTGTATTTGCATTTGCCAGATTTTCCGAAATCATATTCATTTTTTTTCTCTGGACGCTTAAACCTTTAGCGCTTATATTAAATGCAGAAATTGACCCGCCGATTTTCATTATCTTGATCCTCCTTTTATTACGTTCTGAATATTTCTGTAATAATCCCCGATCTTCCTTGAGGCAAATTTAAAAAGCAGAGTATTTTCCGCCAGCTCTGCCATCTCATTATCGATATCCACATTATTAATACCGGAAAGCATTTCGTCTTCCTTATCTTTTGAAACTTCATAATAAGGATTTTCAGCCGGACCGGTTTTAATGTGCTTCTCATTGGTTACTTTTGCAGAAGAATTCAATTCAATCAGCATCGATTTAAATTCAACATCCTCTCTATTATAATTCTGTGTACCTACATTTGCAATATTCTTGCTGATTATCTTATTCTTTAATGAGCAGTAATTTATCAGGTTCTCCAATAGTTTTATACTTGATGCAGCCATTATTAAACCTTCTTAAGTTAATTCTGTTAAATATTTTTTCCAGTATCAAGCAGGAACAACTGAAATGCCATTAGTGACAATCATATTTAAAAAGCTCTTGGAATGTTGGAATAATAGAATAATGGAATGATGAATGTATTTTTCTCCATTATTCCAATAATCCGCTATTCCATTATGCCATTTTTTTTGGCTAATAATAAACACCTGCTCATTATTTGCCACCTGATGATTCGAGAGGAGTATCGTAATCAAGAATAATTGATTTGGACTCGCCGCACCTGCAGAGGAATTTCAATTCTTTAATAGTATCTTCCGCATCTCTTTTAATGATGATTTTCACTCCTTTTTGATCATCCGCTTCAATCGAAAATTTTATTTTCCCGGAAACATTTGCGTTTTCCGACTTAATTATGGTTTTATTTCTGCCGGGTGATTTGTATTCTTCAAAAACCATGTCTTCGAATGTATGAATCATGTTCCTTCCGGAATTATTTTTAATTTTCCATAAGGTCAATTGAAATGCCAAGGGACAAATTACGAGTATGCTTTTACAATTAAGAAGAAGGGAAGAGGGGATTAAATCTGTTATTTTTTTAGCCGAAGCTCCGATTCGACCTGCAATTAAATAGGAGCTATTTAATGCTTTTAGTTACTTCGATTCCAAGCTGCTCCATCCTGTATCTCAGTTTTGATCTTGACAAGCCGAGCACTTTAGCAGCTTTCACCTGGTTGCCGCTGGTAATTTTAAGTGTTTTCTGGATAAGTTCTTTTAAAACAATATCAATCCTTATTCCTTTATTCGGGATTTTCAAAGAAAATTCTTCGATTTCCTTATTGATATTTTTAGAATTGCTAAAGATAAAATTGAGATGATGTTCTTTAATTTCATTTCCTTCTGTAAGAAGCGCAGCTCTTTCAATAATGTTTCTTAACTCTCTTATATTTCCTTTCCATGAATAATTGGTGAGCTCTTCAAGTGCTTTTGATTCAATTCCGGTTATATCTTTATTAAGCTTAACGGAAAATTCTTTTAAAAAGCTGTAAGCCAGCACCGGGATATCTTCCTTGCGCTCTCTTAAAGGGGGCATATGAATTTTCACAACATTAAGCCTGTAAAAAAGATCTTCTCTGAAATTTCCTTTTGAAATTTCTTCCTCAAGGTTTTTATTGGTTGCGGCAAGCACTCTTACATCAACATTAATTTCTTTTTCCCCGCCGACCCTATAAAACTTCTTATCCTGCAGAACACGGAGTAGCTTGGCCTGCAGCTCATGGGAAAGTTCGGCAATTTCGTCAAGAAGAATCGTCCCGCCGTTCGCAAGTTCAAATTTGCCCAGCTTTGTCTGTGCGGCACCCGTAAATGCGCCTTTTTCATGGCCGAATAATTCGCTCTCGGCTAACTCTTTAGGAATTGCAGAACAATTAATCTCTATGAAGCTCCGGCTGCTCCGGGAACTTACCTGGTGTATATACTTAGCCAGGCCTTCTTTCCCTGTGCCGCTTTCACCTTCAATTAATATCGTAGTATCCGGGCTTGAAGCATATTTTTCCGCAATAGAAAGGATTTCCTGAATCTTTCTGCTCTTTCCGAAAAAATCCCTTGTGATGGAATCATTTTTCAGCATTGTACTTAATTTCTGGACTTCATATTTCAATGCAATCTTTTCAAAAACCTTATCAAGCACGTTTTTCAGCTGGTCTATATCAAGGGGTTTTAGAAGGAAATCATAAGCCCCGCTTTTTATAGCATTTACTGCGAGCTGAACATCGGAATAACCGGTAATCATAATTACGGTTAAATTCCGGAACTTCTTCTGAATTTCCTTCAATACTTCAACACCGTTTGTTTTGTCCAGGTGAATATCAAGCAGGACAAGGTCCGGCTGAAAGGCATCTATTGTTTCAATAGTGTTTTCTGCATTTTGAAGGGAATCGGCAAGATATCCGAATCCGTTTAGAACTTTCTTAAGCGACGAACAGATTAATTCATCGTCATCTACAATCAGAATTTTGAATTTCAAGGAGATTTCCCTCTGCTTTATTTATATTAAAAGAAATTTTTATACCTGAATTCTGAATAAATTCGCAAAGAAGATTGGAGTCGTTCCCGAGCAGATCCTCTATAATCTCTCTGTTATAACCGGAATAATCTATAAACGTATTTTCGTTAAAATTGTCGCCTTTAATTTCAAGCCATACATTATGTCCGTTGTATGAAGTAATTATATAAAGCCGTTTCCCGGTAAAATCCAGTTCAATTACGTTGAGGATTAAATTTAAAATAACATCCAGAAGCTTAGTCCTCTCAATATAAAGAGAGGGGAGTTCATCCTGCAATTCTTTTACAAACTCCAGGTTTTTGCGCCGTGCGCTCAATTCAAGTATATCGGCTGCAGTAGATACAACTTCATTCAGTGAACAATAATTTTCGGGAACATTTGTATACAGCTGAGAATATTTATCCAGGAACTTTTCCATTATTAAAACAGCTTTGGAACAGTCGTCTATCGATGCGGCGATTTCTTCAGGCAGCTTCTGCCTATGAAGGTTGATGAAATAGTGGTTAAGTTTTAATACCGACAGGGGATTCCGTATTGAATGAACAAGGTTTGGAATTAATTTTTTGGCTAAATTCTGCTTATTTTGCGCAGGGTTCAATGGCATCCGTAAATCTCTGCATGACTAAAAAAATAACTACTCATTAAAACTATTAACGGAATTTCTGAGATGCAACAACTGCTTGAAAGCTCAATACACGGAAAATCTTTTCAAATGCTCTCCTGTAAGAGAAGCAGGATCTTACAAAAAATTCCGTTGTATTAATTCCAGATTTTATGCCATTTAAGTTTTTTTTGTTAAATAAAGTTAAATCCTTTTTTCTCAGAGGGATGGAATGTAATTAATTTAGAAAAGAATTTTTAAAGTAAAAATATTAGGTAAGAATGTAATTCATCCCGGTAAAAATTAATTGCAAATTTCTTCCGATCGGGATTAAGGTAAAGTAAATTCCAATGAGTGAAAATTGTGCGCTACTTTTTTAGATTTTTCAGAATAGCATCGGTCACCAATCTGATTATATCACTCCGGTTATAGAATTTTTCATCAATTTTGCTTTTAATTTCCTCAAAGTTCTTTGCCTTTTTAGCAGCAATACTTTTTGCTTCAGAAGATAAATTTAATTTATCTAAAGATGCCGATTTTTCTTCCTTGGAAGGTTTATTCTTTTCTACCTCTTTCGGGAAGAACTGATTACCAAGAATCTTTTTTATTTCCATAACATCACCTGATGTAATTGGCTATTTTCTTTTGATTTTGGATCTGTTTTAAATTATCCGAAATATTTTCAGCTTCTTCTTTCTTAAGCCTTACTATATTATCGAATCTATCCTGAATAAGTTTAGAGAGTTCCGATAATTCCATTTCATTATTTTTTAGCTGCTCAGCACCATATATACTGCGAAGTTCTTTCTTAACTAAATCCACTAAGATCATATTTTTTAGTGCTTTATCAAGATATTTTTTAAAATTAGCTTCGTCTATATTATCGAAATAATAAATAATCTCCAATAATAAATTTTTTATCTCATTTATTCTTTTTTCCAACCATACCTCTAAAAAAAGCTTCCGCTTGTATCAGCCGAGAAATAGCTTGAAACCGACGTAAGGGCAGCTAACTGCACCTGGAGCTGTTCATATCTTTGCCTTAAAACGTCTGCGCTTTTTTCTATTCTTAATTCTGTTGATTTTATACGGTCATCTAAATCGGCAATATTATTTGTAAAAGAATTCTTCCTTAAAGTTAAATATCCGCCAGTTCCCAAATACGGATCAATTAGGCTGTACAGCTTGTTTGCTATTCCGTCTGCGGAGTTGAATAAATTTTCAAACTGGCCGGCATCTTCTTCTAATTTCTTGGCTAAAAGAGTGCCATCGTTTAAAGTTAATCCCGTCTGCGTATCAAAAGTAATTCCTATTTGAGTCAGCAGATTTAAACTCCCTTCGGCTAATCCGTTTACCGGTGTATAGCTTATGCTCTTTAATGAATTCAGCAGTATTAAAGCATTGGAATCTCCGACGAAAATTCCTCTTTGTCCCGGTATTATCCTGCTTTTCTCTTTTATGAAGGTATAAGCATCATTAAATTTTTTTATGAAATTTTCAATTTTTCCTTTTATTGAATCGGCATCATTGGAAACAGCTACATTAACCGTAGAGTCAGATACTTCCATCACTGAAAGGAGGTTGAAAGAAACTCCTTCAACAAGATCGTTTATATTATTGCCGTTCCGCTGAAAATTCAATCCGTTAAAATAGAATTTGGAATTAAGCAGGTTATTTTCCGAAATGTCGGCATAAAGATATCCTGCAGTGTCGGGAGTCTGCGATTGATCGAACTGAGGCCTTCCCGTACCGATATTCAATCCTGCAGCATTCAGGACGGTTGAAGAACCGGAATCTGAAAGCTCTTTAATTCTATAATCAAGCCCTGAATTTCTGGAAGCAATAGATAATTGTGTTGTAGAAGAATCGGGAGAAAATTGAGAAGCGATTACAATCCCGGAAGCACCTTTTTCAAGATCTGTATTTATCCCGAGATCAGTGGTAATATCTGCACCGCTGTCATGAGAAATTGAAATATAATTTGAAGAATCATTTACGGTTATTTTAAGACGGATATTTCCTGTCCCGTCTGTTTCTTTTTCCGCTTTAACCCCGGGAACATTTTCATTGATTTCATTTACGGCTTCTTCGATAAGCTCTTCATAAGTGCCGCCTCCGTTGAGACTAACTGTCTTTTCTGTCCCATTTAAATTCACTTTAAATGAACCTGCACCCCCCGGATAGCCGGAGGAGGGGTTTTTATAAATTGAAGTTATCACTGCTTTATCGTTATTAATGGCATCTTTTATTTTCTGCAAAAGCTGCTTATTTGTTTCGGTACCATCCAACGTTACTTCAATTTTTGAAGTATAACTGCCCGTGCTGCCGTCACCGGTTTTAATTACAAAGCTCTGAGTTCCGGAAAGCCCGCTGATCCCTGCTGAGCTTAAATCTTTAGAAAGAGCTGTATCATTTTTTGCCAGCTGGTTTATTCTAATATCATATGATCCGGAAGAGGCTGAGCTGTTTGCAGCGGCAGTTAAAAATTTTGTATTTGATGAAACTGCTTCTTTAATATTAAAAATTGATTCCGGACCGGTTTTTTTATAATCATTTAAAACTGATTTCAGTGCTTCAAGATTCGAAATCAGGGAGCTGTAAGAGGTTGAAAGAATATCGTACTTGCTCCTTTTATTATTGAGAGGAGTAATGAGCTTATTGGTTTCAATGCTCTGATAGCTGTAGATTAAAGAATTTATATACGAGGTTGAAAGTATTTCAGCCATAGAATTCTCTATTTCTGATTAAAGATTGAAATCCATGTTGACCGGAGGTCGCTTAATATTTTATAAACAATATGATAATTTCTTTTTCTCATCTGATCCTGGCAGTACTGATAAAGTCTCAGCAAACCTATTGAAATCGTACTCACGTTTTCATCATCAAATTTCAGGGCATTAATGAGTTCCTGGAGTGCTTGTGTAGTTTTAGCGAGGTCCTGTTTTTGGCAGTTCAAAATTGCATAATCATAAATTTTAAGAATAATCTGCTTGGGATCGGCTTCTAATATTTCCTTAACAAGATAATTGTTAGCCGGGTTTCTTTTATTTGATAGAATTCCGTTTTGCATTTTTTACCTTATCCTTATAACTTATAAAAAAAGCCTCCGGCGCATTCCGGAGGCTTACGAATTAATCGTTTTTATTGAAATAATGCAAGAAGATTCTGCGGAGAAGAATTAAGCTGGGCTAACATTGCTGTAGCAACCTGCTGACCGATGAGCGCTTTTGTTGCGTTCAACTGTTCGAGTGCCATATCCGCATCGAACAATCTGCTTATGCTTGAGGAAGCATTAGTAATAGCAGATGTTAAATAATCATCTTTTACTTCCAATCTCTGAACGAAGTTACCGATGCTGCTTAATGAATTCCTGACAGAGGTTTCAATGCTGCTGACATCGATTGTAGTAATAGATGTCGATGAGGAACATGTAATCGAAGAAAGATCAATACTATTCAAGGATCCAAAGCTTATGGTAGTTGTTTCGGATTCACCGGTTCTGAAGGCGAAGTTTCCGCCGGCAGGCATCGAAGAACCGCTCAATAAAGCTGTATCATTAAATTTAGTATTCGCAAATATTGCGGCTATTTCATTTCCTAGTGCATTTATGTCGCTTGATAACGAAGTAAGATTCTTCGTCGGGTCGCTTGCATCAGCAACCTTACCCCTAATCTGGGTTAAAAGGTCGTTGATGTTCGAAAGAGCTGATTCTGCAGTTGCTAAAACGTTTTTTGCAGATCCGATGTTCCCTTGAGCAGCTTTCATTACAGCTACTTTTCCTTCCAATTCTTTACCGACTCTGTAACCGGATGTATCGTCCCATACGTTATTAATTCTTTTCTGGGACGCGAGACGCAGCTGCGCTTTTGTAGATGCGTTGTTTACCTTTGCCAATGCATTGTATGCCTGCAAAGCGTCGAGATTTGAGTTAATCCTGAATGACATGTTATACCTCCATGTATTTTAATTTCACAGGTATCCTTACCTGCGGTAGTTGAGTTATTTAATTTAGTTTTCTCTTCACACCATCATTATCGCAGACGGGGTAAATTAGTTTAGCTGATAAGCAGGATGGGGGAGTGGGTCATCAGTTTATATTTAGTTTCTTCTTTAAAATCTGCAGGCGTGCTGTTATTTCAGGCATTTTTCGGAAAGTGTTTTCCGCAGCTGAAATCAGGGGAGCGATTTTTTCAGGTTTATTGTTTTGAAGAAATATTGATGCAAGATAAAAAACCGTGGAAGGATCATTAGGATTGTAATCGTAAGATTTTAAAAGATTTTCTTCCGCTTCATTAAATCTTTTTTGTGCGGCCAGAGATAAAGCTAATTTATTCAGGATAATTGAAT
>CAYSGP010000455.1:0-10335 GCA_964430095.1 uncultured Ignavibacteriaceae bacterium | reverse complement strand
TACTTATTTTAATTCAGCAATAAAGGAGATGCTCCTCTTAAGATTAAAAATGTTGAGACTTCATGCGGCTGCACTGCAGCATTAGTGAGCAGCAAAACAATTGAACCGGGGAATGAAGGGACTCTTAAGGTAGAATTAAATACAAAAGATAGAAGCGGGAAAATGAGCAGAAGCATTACAATCAGCTCTAATGATCCTGCCGAACCCAATAAAGTTCTTTTAATCTCTGCTGAAATAAAGAAAGAGATCAATTAATGGCCTGGTTTAAAAGATCTAAAGAAAATATTTCACCCGATACCCAAAAAAAAGAGCTGCCTGATGGTTTGTGGGAAAAATGCCCTAAATGCAGTGAAATAATTCACAAAAAGCAGCTTGAAACAAATCTTTGGACATGCACAAAGTGCGATTTCCATTTCAGGATAGGAAGCCAGGAATATATTGATATCCTTCTTGATAAAGGGACTTTTAAGGAGATGGATAAAAAGATAACTGCTGCGGATCCATTGAATTTTACTGATTCAAAAAAGTATTCCGATAGAATCCGGGATACGGTTAAAAAGCTCGGCATTAATGAAGCTGTCAGAACCGGCACCGGTAAAATGAATGAGCTGAGCGTTGCATTTGCCTGTATGGATTTTAAATTCATCGGGGGAAGCATGGGTTCGGTCGTAGGTGAAAAAATTGCCCGTGTTATTGACCGGGCTGTTAGAAGTAAGATTCCTCTCGTAATTATCTCCTCAAGCGGCGGCGCAAGGATGATGGAAGGTGCCTATTCGCTTATGCAGCTCGCTAAAACCAGCTCAAGGTTGACTAAACTTGCAGCTGCAAAATTACCCTACATTTCCGTAATGACTGATCCGACAACGGGCGGTACAACTGCCAGCTACGCTATGCTGGGGGATATTCACATTGCCGAACCGCAGGCTCTCATCGGTTTTGCAGGTCCTAGAGTAATAAAACAGACAATCGGGAAAGACCTGCCTGAAGGCTTTCAGCGCTCCGAGTTTCTGCTGGAGCACGGATTTATCGATCTTGTTGTTCCCAGGAAAGAACTAAAAAGTACAATACATAATATTTTAAATCTGTTAAGCTGAGACTGCTATTAAAACCGTAAGCAGCGTTGAAGAAATTCAAAACCTATCCCAAAAATTAAAGAGGGAAGGGAAAACAATCGGTTTTGTTCCTACTATGGGGTATCTTCATGAAGGGCACCTTTCTTTATTAAAAGAATCCAAAACAAAAACAGATGTAACAATAGTTTCTATTTTCATTAATCCTGCTCAATTTGCACCGAATGAAGATTTTAATATTTATCCCAGGGATATTGAAAGAGATAAAAAACTTCTTCTTGAATACAAAGCCGATTACCTGTTTCTTCCTGCTGAAAAAGATATATACCAGGAAGGATTTCAATCCAATGTTGTCGTTATTCAGACTACTAAAATTCTCGAGGGTGAATTAAGACCGGAACATTTTAAAGGGGTTACAACCATTGTTGCCATTCTTTTCAACTGCGTAAATCCGGATTATGCTTTTTTCGGTCAGAAAGATGCTCAGCAGACTGCAGTAATAAAGCAGATGGTGCAGGACTTAAAATATGGGATTGAAATTATAGAGTGTCCTATAGTCAGGGAAAAAGACGGATTGGCACTCAGCTCCAGGAACATTTATCTTACCGGGGAAGACAGAAAAAAAGCACTTCTGCTCTTCAAATCTTTAAATGAATCCAGTCAAATGATTGAAGCCGGTGAAAGAGATGTAAAAAAAATAATAAAGAATATCGGGGCGCTCTTCCTTGTAGAAAAAAATATTCATTTAAACTATGTAAGCATTGTCGATGAAAAATTCAACGTGATTGAAAAACTGGAAGAGGGAATCTGGTATTATGTTGTTATTGCCGCTAAAATAGGGAAAACAAGATTAATCGATAATATAAAAATAAAAATTTAGCTAAAAATAAAAATTTAGCTTTTATAAAATTTTCAGTTTCCTGCACACCGCATTTATACCAATCAGCACAAGAGCCTTTTCATAGGAAAAATCAAAATCCAGATAAGGAATTATTTTTTCCGAATTTCCGCCTGTTGCGAATATCTTTATCTCCTCCGCTTTTTTCTTTAGCAAATAATTTTGAAGCATATCTATTAAACCGGCGTGCGAATTAATTATCCCGGAGGCGATTGAGGAGTTCGTGCTTGTTCCTATAAAATTTTTATAATCTTTTTCCGATGCCGAAGGAAGCTGATCCGTATTTTTCTGAAGAGAGCTGAACATCATTTCTACCCCGGGTAAAATCATGCCCCCGATAAATTCGCACGGCATTTTCAGGATGTTTATAGTTGTTGCAGTCCCGAAATCTATAATTAAGATGTAATTGTTTTTTTTGTTTATAAACTTTGGAAATTTGGTTTGTACGATTTCATATGCGCCTTCGCTAGAACAAATCCTATCGATCCCCAAAGTATCTAATGTTTCATAATTCAGCCTGATGCTGAAAGGAGAGCTCTTATTAATTAGGTACGGCTGTACTCCTGATATATTTTTTATTTCCTGTGATAAAGCCGGATTTTTAGAAGGCACTACAGATGAAATCCCGGCAGATTCAAATTTTTTATTTTTAATGCTGTTCAGAAAGGAACTCTCGTCTTTAGAAGAATTGAATTCAATTAATTCATCATCCTCAAAGAGAGCATATTTAATTCTGGAGTTTCCTATGTCGCATGCAAGAAACATTTATCTCATGCTCACATCGCCGAAGTGAATTTTTTCGATCTTACCCTTTGATTTAAGGAGCAGATATCCTTCTTCATCAACGTCTTCGAATATTCCGTATTTTATATTTTCTCCCTCGGTCACGGCAATTTTTTCGCCGATCATCCGGCATTTCAATTTCCAGTCATCCAAAATTTCTGCGGGATTATTTTCAAGCTTTAATAAATGCTCTTCGAAAATGTTCAGGATTTCGGCAAGCGTTCTTTCCCTATCTGCAGGGCGTCCGTTTAATTCTACTCTTACCGAGGTCGGCGCTATTGCAAAGTTTCCCTGGAATGAAGTCTGATTAATATTTAACCCGATTCCGATTACGAGCTTTTCCAGTTTATTTCCCTGAGAAGTTGATTCAAGTAAAATACCTGCCACTTTTTTCCCATTGATCAATACATCATTAGGCCACTTTAAAGTAGTTTTAAGCTGATAAAGGTTTTCTATTGCAAGAGCAACTGATAAGGAAGAACAGAAGTTTATCAGTATAAAATTATTATTGAGATATTTTTTGCTGTTTATAAGGATGGAAAAAGTTAGATTCTGATCTTTAGCGCTGTACCAGATCTTCTCATTTCTCCCGCGCCCTTTTGATTGTTTTTCAGCTAAGATAACTGTTCCGTTAGTATTGAATTTATTTGATTTATTCAGAAGAAATAAATTGGTTGAATCAATTTCATCAGTGTAAATAAAATGTCTTCCGATAAAATCAGTATCAAGTTTTATATCGAAAACTTCAATATTAAACATAGCCGTCCGTTTTTTCAAAAATACAGATTTATTTGACAACTGTCATACTATCTGTCCTTTTATGACAATTAGTCTGATTTTGTATGACATCATTGCTTTTTATAACCAGACAGCGATAAATCATGCAAGTTCTTTTTAATAAATAACTTACAGCTCATTTTCTATGATGGCATAATATTAGTTTATAATAAAACATAAATTTCATAAACGGCGGTAAAAATATCGCCTGAAAAAATAAAGGAGTAACAATAATGGGAAAAATAATTGGAATAGATTTAGGCACAACTAACTCTTGTGTAGCTGTTATGGAAGGAAACGAACCGGTTGTTATACCAAATTCGGAAGGAGGGAGAACTACTCCGTCTGTTGTTGCTTTTACAAAAACAGGCGAAAGACTTGTTGGTCAGCCCGCTAAAAGACAAGCAATTACGAATCCTAAGAATACAATTTTTTCAATTAAAAGATTCATGGGCAGGATGGTAAACGAAGTTCAGCAGGAAATGAAAGAAATCCCTTATGAAGTGGTGCCGGGCGACAGCAATTCGGCACGCGTTAAAATTGCCGATAGGATTTACTCTCCTCCGGAAATCAGCGCGATGATTTTACAGAAAATGAAAAAGACCGCTGAAGATTATCTCGGTCAGGAAGTGAATGAAGCGGTTATTACCGTACCGGCATATTTTAATGATGCTCAGAGGCAGGCAACTAAAGATGCCGGCGAAATAGCGGGATTAAAGGTGAAAAGAATTATTAATGAACCTACCGCTGCGGCTCTTGCATACGGATTAGATAAGAAAGCTAAAGATGAAATGGTAGCGGTATACGATTTAGGAGGAGGTACTTTCGATATTTCAATCCTTCAGCTTGGCGAAGGTGTTTTTGAGGTGAAAGCTACCAATGGCAATACACACCTCGGCGGCGATGATTTCGACCAGCGATTGATTAATTATCTGGCGGATGAATTCCAGAAACAGGAAGGTGTTGATCTGAGAAAAGATCCTATGGCATTACAGCGGTTAAAAGAAGCTGCGGAAAAAGCAAAGATAGAATTATCTTCTTCTCTTCAGACCGACGTTAATCTTCCCTTTATTACTGCAACTCAAGAAGGTCCGAAGCACTTAAATGTAACTCTATCCAGATCAAAATTCGAACAGCTTATTGACGACCTTGTTGAAAAAACACAAGAGCCTTGCATACAGTGCATAAAAGATGCAGGATTATCCGCTTCTCAAATCGATGAAGTTATTCTCGTGGGAGGTTCAACCAGAATTCCGATGGTTCAGGAGCTGGTAAAAAAGTTATTCGAAAGGGAACCTCATAAAGGAGTTAATCCGGATGAAGTGGTTGCGGTCGGTGCTGCAATCCAGGGAGGCGTGCTTTCCGGTGAAGTAAAAGATGTTCTTCTTCTTGACGTTACACCTCTTTCGCTGGGAATTGAAACTCTTGGCGGCGTAATGACAAAATTAATAGAATCCAATACTACAATTCCTACCAAGAAGAGTGAAGTATTCTCTACAGCTGCAGACAGCCAGACTTCTGTTGAGATACATATTCTTCAGGGTGAACGTCCAATGGCTTCAGATAACCGGACACTCGGAAGATTTCATCTAGACGGTATTCCGCCTGCACCGAGAGGGATTCCTCAGATTGAGGTTACATTCGATATTGATGCAAACGGTATTCTTCACGTCAGCGCAAAAGACAAAGCTACCGGAAAAGAGCAGAGCATCAGGATAACAGCTTCCAGCGGATTATCCAAAGATGAAGTTGAA
The DNA here is from genome assembly GCA_964430095.1 of uncultured Ignavibacteriaceae bacterium. Classification (GTDB taxonomy): domain Bacteria; phylum Bacteroidota; class Ignavibacteria; order Ignavibacteriales; family Ignavibacteriaceae; genus DATKLQ01. Next base: position 5,053 of record CAYSGP010000455.1, on the reverse strand, counting down.
AAAATGAAGAGAGACGCTACCGAACATGCAGCTGATGATAAGAAAAAGAAAGAATCGGTTGAGATCAGGAACCAGGCAGATAATTTAATATTCCAGACTAAAAAACAGATGGAAGAGATGAAAGATAAACTTTCTTCAGATTCCAAATCAAAGCTTGAGAATGCCATAAAAGTTGTCGAGGACGCCATAGCATCTAATAACAGTGATCAGATAAAATCTGCTACAGAATCCCTGAACAAGATTTGGAATGAAGTAGCATCGGAACTTTACCAGAAAGCGAGTCAGCAGCCTGGTGCCGAACCGCAGGACAGCGGTGCAAAACAGCAGGGAAAGCCTGATGAAAAAGAAGTGCAGGATGCTTCATATGAGGTAGTAGACGAGGAAAAGGATAAGAATAAGAAAAACAAATAATAATCATTTAAGCTTCAGGCCGTCCGGCCTGAAGCTCCTTTAATTATCCAAAAAGTAAATTAATTATTAATAAAATAAATAAATCAGGAGGTATATTATGTCAGAAGTAAAAAATAACGGAGCTGTTGATAACGGCAATGTAGAAGTCAAAGAACATGAGCATAATGAGTGGGAAAAAATTCTTGAAATAGAAAGAAGCTGCGATCCATTAGTAGATATTTATGAAACTGATGATGAATACGTTTTAATTGCCAATTTACCCGGAGTAAAGAAAGAAAATATTAAGCTTCATATAGAAGACGGCTCACTTTCAATTTTCGGAAAGATTAATTATGAGGAATCGATTAGAAGGAAATACATATTAAACGAATCCAATTTAGCTAACTTCTACAGAAAATTTAAACTTTCCGACAGTGTGGATATAGAGAAGATTGAAGCTACTTATGAAAACGGTCAGCTTTTTGTAAGTTTGCCGAAACACGATTCTGTTAAACCGCGTAATATTTCAGTTAAATAAAATTAAATTCTAATCACAACAAAAATCCCGCTCATATGCGGGATTTTTTTTGTTCCTACCATAAAAATTTTAATTAACTCCTCTTAAATGTCATTTTAATTATTGGATGCGATTGTTTATTTTGCGGAATGAATTTCTTTTGTTCGCACAAAGCATGACGCAAAGCTCAAAAAAAAATAGGATTATTTTTATCGATTTAATGCGCGCTTTTGCGGTGCTCCAGATGGTCCAAGGGCATACCGTTGATGTTCTTCTCGCAAATGATTACAGGACAATGGATTCCCCCTTTTTTGCCGCCTGGTTTTTTATGAGGGGTATGACTGCACCAATCTTTATGTTTACATCCGGTATTGTTTTTACATATCTTTTTAGACTAGTTAATGAACCTTTCAATAAAAATCCTCGGACAATTAAAGGATTCAAAAGATTTCTGCTGCTTGTAGGCCTCGGCTATCTTTTAAGATATCCGACCGCTACCGTCATTGATTTTTCAGAAGTAACCGATCTGCAGATGAAAACTTTTCTATCCGTCGATGTTCTGCAATTAATCGGAGTCGGGATTTTATTTATTTTAATTTTTGCCTGGCTTGCCGAAAAATTGAAAATCTCAGATTATCTTTCGTTTTCTTCAGGTGCAGTATTATTTTTCGGACTCTCGGTATATTTTGAATCAATTAATTGGAGCAACTTTTTACCGGTTCCGCTAGCCGGTTATTTTTATTACGGCACCGGTTCGCTTTTTCCTGCTTTCCCGTGGGCAGGATATTTACTTTCCGGTGCGGTGCTTGGAAGCTATTTGGCAAAGCATCCTCTCGTTTTTAAAACCGGAAAGTTTAGCAAAAAACTTGCGGTTTTAGGAATAGCATTTTTATCGTGTGCATTGATAATTGAACTGCTCAGTAAAATTGCTTACAGCAAAGAATTTACTTGGATTTCAAAATATGCAATAATTCTTTTGAGAGTAGGATTTGTTCTTTTGCTTAACTCTCTTGTGTCTTTTATTGCGCTTAAGATTCAGACTATTCCAAGATTTTTAATTCTGATCGGGAGGAATACTCTTCTTATTTATATAGTACACTTGATAATATTATATGGAAGCGCATGGAATCCCGGGCTTGTTCAATTATTCGCATACAGTTTTAACGTCTGGAAAACTATTGGCACTGCATTACTTATGCTCCTTGCAATGGCTGCCATGGTTTTATTAATTCATAAATTTAAGATTAGAGACAGAGAAGTTGTCACTTAAAGTATTTTCAAATGATTTAAATAAATTTTCGGGTAAAAATTAAATTAATTATATAATTATGAGAAAATCCGGCACTGCCGATCCGGTGTTAAAAGAAGAAGAAAAAAAATACGAACAATCACTTCGCCCTTTAACCATGGGAGAATTTTCGGGACAGAAAAAGGTTACTGAAAATTTAAATGTATTTATAGCTGCTGCTAAGAAAAGGGGGGAAGCGCTTGATCATGTATTGCTGACAGGACCTCCGGGGCTGGGAAAAACTACTCTCTCGTATATAATTGCAAATGAGCTTGGAGTAAAACTGAAAATCACCTCGGGACCAGTCCTTGAAAAACCTGGTGATCTTGCAGGACTTCTGACAAACCTTGAAGAAAAATCTGTTTTGTTTATCGATGAAATACACCGGCTCAGCCCGGTGGTAGAGGAATATCTTTATTCGGCTATGGAAGATTATAAACTCGATATAATGATAGATACCGGTCCGAATGCAAGAAGCGTTCAGATAAAGCTTCCTTTCTATACTTTAATCGGTGCAACTACAAGAGCCGGAATGTTAACTGCACCGCTGCGTGAACGCTTCGGGATTAAATTCAGGCTGGATTATTATGATTCAGAAAATCTTAACAAAATTATTCTCCGATCATCAAAGATCCTGAATCTTAAAATAGATAATGATGCCGCTTTCGAAATTGCAAAACGTTCGAGAGGAACTCCAAGAATTGCCAATCGTTTATTACGCAGGACTAGAGATTTTGCCGAGTTTGATAATAAAACCTGTATCGATATTGAAGCTGCAAAAAAAGCTCTTAAAGCTCTGGAAGTTGATGAATTCGGCCTTGACGAAATGGATAAGGAAATAATTCTTACAATTATAGAAAAGTATAAAGGCGGACCGGTTGGTTTGGGCACTTTAGCAGTCGCAGTTAACGAAGATCCCGGCACTATTGAAGAAGTTTATGAGCCTTTCCTTATCCAGCAGGGGTTTATTCACAGAACTCCGCGCGGCAGGGAAGTAACCGAGCTTGCTTATAAAAATTTCGGCAAGATTTCCGGAAAAAATAATAAAAAAAACCAGACCCTGTTTGATTAATTAATTCTCCATTCTTAAATAAGAGGAGCATTCTATAAATTTCAACTTTCGGATTATTATGAAATCACGGTTCATATTTTATTTTATCCTTTTTTCTATCCTAACCGGGAGAACGCAAAATTCTTTCCCGCAGGATAAATTTTTTATTCCGGTAAATATTAAGAAGGCTTATGAAAAACAGACCCGCTCGCTTGACGGAACTCCCGGAGAATATTATTGGCAGAATGCATCAAGGTATAAAATTAAAGTTAATATCGCTCCTAATGCAAAGCTTATATCGGGAATCGAAGAGATAGAATATTTCAATAATAGTCCCGATACCTTGACGGAAATAATAATCCGGCTTTATCAAAATGTTTACAAACCGGGGGCGGAAAGGGATTTCTCTATTGCTAACCAGGATTTTACAGAAGGAATTTCTATAACAAAATTTGATTTTAACAATGCGGAAATCAAAACCGAAGGGAATATTAAATTCAATATTGCCGGGACTAATTTATTTTTTAAGCCTGATACTCCAATTCTGCCGCATTCAAAATCACATCTGAAATTAGAATGGAATTTTAAGCTTTCTTCACGCCTTATCAGAATGGGGATCTATGATTCCACATCCTTTTTTATTGCTTACTGGTATCCTCAAATTTCCGTTTACGATGATATTGACGGCTGGGATAAAATTAATTATACAGGCACACATGAATTTTATAACGATTATTCCGATTATGAAGTCGAAGTTTCAGTTCCCAACAGCTTTGCCGTTTGGGGAACAGGAATACTTAATAATCCTGAAGAGCTATTAACCGGAGAATATTTGAATCGATATAAAGAAGCTCATAATTCCGAGCAAGTAGTAAAAATAATTTCGCCTGAAGATTTGGGAAAAAAAAATATCTTTAATAACCGGGAAGCATACAATACCTGGAAATTCAAGGCAGATAATGTTTCCGATTTTTCATTTGCTTTAAGTGACCATTATTTATGGGATGCTTTAACCGTTAATGCCGGTAAGGATTCGGATAAACCGGTTTTTATTTCAGCTGTTTACAAAAAAGAATCTTTAGATTTTTACGAAGTAGCCGGAATTGCAAAAAGATCTGTTAAATACTTTTCTGAAAGCCTACCCGGTGTGGTTTTTCCGTATCCGGTGTTGACAATCTTTAACGGGGGAAGCAGCGGAATGGAGTATCCGATGATGGTGAATGATGCTTCTTTTTCTTCAAATATTGCAACTTTCGGAACAACTTCTCATGAAATTGCACACCAATATTTTCCGTTCTATGTCGGAACCAATGAAAGGAAATATGCTTTTATGGATGAAGGGATAGCTGTAATGCTTCCGATGAACTTCCAAGAAACCGCTATTGAAGGTAATTTTCCAAGAGAACGGAATACAAATCAATATGAAAATATAGCGGGAAAGGAAATGGATATGCCCCCCATGATTCCTTCAGTCCTTTTAAAAGGACAAACTTACAGGGTCGCTTCCTACAATCGGCCCGGGCTTGCTTATTATTTTCTCAGGGAAGCAATCGGGAATGAGCTCTTTGATAAAACACTTCAAAAATATATCGCATTATGGAATGGAAAACATCCAACGCCCTATGATTTCTTTTACACATTTAACAATGCTGCCGGAAAAAACCTCGACTGGTTCTGGATTCCTTGGTTCTTTGAAAGAGCTTATCCCGATTTGGCTATAAAGAGTGCAGTCATTAAAGAAGATAAGCTCCATGTAATTATTGAGAAGAAGGGTTCGATTCCTATTCCGGTTAAATTAACTATTTTC
>CAYSGP010000454.1:0-4542 GCA_964430095.1 uncultured Ignavibacteriaceae bacterium | reverse complement strand
GACTGCAGTTTTGCCTGAACTTGAACCTGGTATTCGTTCCCGTCGTTTTTTAAAACAACAAATCTCCCGTCGATAGTTTGCGAAACACCGGAAGCGCAGATTATTAATATTAAAGATGTTATGAATAATTTTTTAATAATTCACCTAAATTTTTTAAGGAACCTGGGAAGCTTTCCCGTTATTTATCAGCCAATATGAATCATTATCGGCTGCAGTGACATTGCCGGATAAGTTATAATCCCCGGAATAATATCCGCTTAAACCGTTTTGAGGAAGCCAGATTAAATTGTTATCCGAAGCAGTTATGAATCCTGAAGAGTTCCCGTCCCCGCTGTACATCCCGAATTTACCGGAGGCAAGATTAACCATCGGATTCGGACCGGTTGTGTAAGCTTTATTATTGCCTGTTGTAAAATCGTAAGCGGTTAATCCATTTAATTCGACAAGATCGCTGCTCATAATTGCGAGATGATTGCGGTGTTTAACAACCAGGTAGTAAGAACCAGGCTGAATCCCAAGGTAAATATTTTCAGAAAGACCGTCAGGGTCAATCACAAGGCCATCATCCCTCAGGAAACAGCTTTTGGATTTCACCAGAACATTGTTATTATTCCTGATCTCTATAAGTACCCAGTCAGTAATATTTAAAGGAATTGTATAACTTACAGTATCCGGGGCAGCAGTATAAGGAGAGATCTCCGGGATTACAGAATTCAAGCCTGTACTCATTTTATTGAGACTTACACTAAAAGGACCCTGCAGCAGAACTTTCAGCTGCAGCACCGGGAGTAATGATTGAAGCTTATTAAACCATCTCTGGGCCATGAGCGAATACCCAAATGTATTGGGATGTATATCCCGGAAATCATTTGGGAAGCCCGGCTGATGCTGCGTATAAAAATAAGGATAATGATTCTGGGTAAGAACCGAATTCATATTTATAAAGGAAACATTTTCCCCTGAATTCATTAAAGTATTTGCTTCAGTCTGCAGAAGCTGTTTAAGAGCGGACTGCTCGGAAAGACTAGCCTTGTCTACATGATTGTAATAAATCAATGATGAAAAAACCGTTAAGATATCTGAATCATACTCCCCGATTCTGGCAAGCACATTTGCTACATCATTTTTAATGGTAGCAGGCTCATCTTCATTTAAATCGTTAGTGCCGATGTGCAAAAGGACAATGCCCGGAACGTCATTCGGTTGAAGATCCGTCAGCCAGCCTGTAATGTTATCTTCGATTGCTCCTTTACCCGCAGCAAAGCCGCCGTCGGCAGTCCAGCCCCCGTGTCCTTCATTATACCTGCCGAAATTATAAAAATCAGTATTCGGCGGCACAGGATATGTATCATAGCCGGTAATTTCATTCCCCACAAATCTGAAATTATATCCTGCCTGGCTCAGAAGATTAAATAATTCTTCACGGTATCCAATCCGTTTTAAATTATAGATCGGGTTACTATTTTCAATATCATCACCTTCCCCCTCCGTGATTGAGTCGCCAAGCAGCATAATTTTTACTGCAGTGCTCGATACTTCAGATTCTTTATTAAGACTTCTCAGCCGCGGTTTATTTTTCATATATATACTGAAGCTTTTTGAATCGGATATTTCCGGGAGAGCAGAACCGGTAATTCTGATTACCGCATCAATTGTCTGGGAGTTAGGTACTTTCCAGGAAAATTTTCCTGCCGACGCATCCAATGCCGATGCGATAGTAAACCAGTGAGTACCGTTGCTCAGCGAAAGCTCTATATTTACTTTTTCAACTTTACTGCTCTGCCAGACAACGGAGACTTCGGAATTTGCCTCGAGCTTTTCTCTTTCGGCTGGAGACAATAATCTAATAGTCTGAGGATAAACAGACGAGGCAAGCATAAAAGCCAGAGGAGTGAAGATTGTAATTAATTTATTCATGTAAATTCCTTCTAATCCTGATCACCCTTATCAAATTCTAAATCGTATTAATGAACAGCGGAAAAAAACTGAAGCGGAATTATTTGAAGACATTTTGAACCCCATTTTACCCCTTTTTTTTAAGGGCTATGTAAATATAACTATTTGAAACAAATACAGCTACTAAAATTATCTTTTAATGGTTAAATTTCCGGCTAATAACAGATAAAAGGTGTGTTATATTTAACATCACAAAATCTCTTTTTGAACATCATCTGTTCAATTTTAAGACATCGCCGGATAATAAAAATCGAGCTAAAGCACGCGAATAAAGATCGGAGCCTTCAATATTCAAATGAAACGGATCTATAAAATATTTATCATCAGGTATTATACCGGATAAATCCAGAAACCTTACATTTTTATACTTCTTCATTTCATCAATTAATAAATAAAAATTCTCAAGTTTATCCTCGTTATACTTCCTTAACCTTGAAATCAGTAAAGCTTCAGCAATGAGTACCTTTACTCCCTCATTATTCAATTTACTTACAAGACTCATTAAAGCCCCGGAAATATCCCCGCTGTTCTTAATAGCAACCGGGTATTCGATATTAAAAGTGCATCCTTTGTACATCGGTGTAAAGCCCCGGACACTTACAACAGAGGGAGGTTCGGATTTCCATTCAAAGGTTTTTAAAAAATCTTTTATTTCGTTCCGAAAACCGAACAGCCAGATCTTACTGAAAAAATCGACTGCGGCAAGCTGATATGAAGGTCGGTTTAATGATTCGACAAAAGAAAGTGTTCTTTCCCGCACTTCACTACTTGATTCATCAAGGTCGTACGGTGAAATAACAAAAAGCACGTATTGCGATTTCTTTTTTTTCCAGAATACTTTTTCAAATGCAGCGGCAACACCCTGCCAGTCTGTCCCGGCAATTCCGGCGTTGTATGATATTAAACTAGTCCCGTTCTTTTTCAGTTCATCATCAAACGATTCAGGCGGAATATTTACGGATGCGACCGAGCTTCCGGCAAACAAAAGATCTATCTTATTAACTTGTTCAATCTGTCTGCTTTTAACCCGTGTCAGCTGATTTTTCCAATGCCCGGAAGGAGAATGTCCTTCAGGTACAAAGAACCGCAGCAGCAGTTCAATAAAAATAAATCCAAGTATAACCGGTATTGCGGCAGGTCCAAAAAACTTTCTCTTTTTTAAACTCAGAGTTTCAAAACTGAAAATATATGAATGGGACTTCATTTCCGCTTAAGATAATTACTGATAAGATCATTAAAAGATAATATGCACCGCGGGCTATTCCGGGCCATCTGCGGATTGCAAAAATATCAAATCCCTTATACTGGGTTAAATCCAATGGAATTAAAAGTGTTAATAGTGCAGCAGGCATAAGAAAATTTTTGAATGAGAATTCACCGCTGAAAGAAAATATTCCGTTAATATATGTAACAGCCTGATTAAGATCTGAAGATCTGAAAAAAATCCATGCAAATGAAACGAGGTTAAAAACAATGAATACCGAAAGAAAATCCGCAGCAGCTTTAGGCAGATTAAAAATTTTTTTAATGCTCAGCGGGGCTTTACTTTCAGTCCAGTGCTTATTGAAGACAAGATAAATACCATGCAGAAAGCCCCATATCACGAAAGTCCATGCAGCCCCATGCCATAATCCGCAGATAAGGAAAGTCAGAATTATTGAAAGAGATGCTCCGTATTTATTAAGATACCTGAATCTCAGATTCAGCGGGAGAAAAACATAGTCTCTAAGCCAGGCAGACAGACTTATATGCCAGCGGCGCCAAAATTCGGTAATGCTTTTCGATAAATACGGAGATTGAAAATTTTCCATCAGTTCGATACCGAAGAGTTTGCTTACACCGCGCGCAATATTGCTGTAGCCTGAGAAGTCGCAGTAAATCTGAATGGAGAATAAGTAAAGACCTTTCAATAAAAACCAGGATGAAAACCTTCCAGTATTACTGAAAGCTTCTTCAACTCCGGTCGCTGCAGTATCTGCAATAGCAATTTTTTTAAAGAAACCGATCAGGATCAGCAGTAGCCCTGACTTAATTAATTCCAAAGTTACTCTCCGTTTCTTCAAAATCTGGGGAAGAAGAGAAGAAGCTCTTTCTATAGGCCCGGCAACGAGCTGCGGAAAGTAGCTGATGTATAAAGCAAAATCTATGAAATTTGTTGCAGGCTTCTGCTTATTCCTATAAACATCGATGGTATAGGAAAGCGCCTGAAATGTATAAAAGGAAATTCCCACAGGCGGAATCAGTCTGAAAACAGGAGTGTTGAAATTTAAGCCGAAAAAATTTCCTAATCCTATAAAGCTGTCAATAAAGAAATTGAAATATTTAAAAGTCAAAAGTATCCCGAGGTTAACAAAAACGCTGGCATAAAGGCCGGTTTTTCTTTTTTTCTCATCATCATGATTAAAAATATACAAGCCTGCAAAATAATCGACAGTTGTGCTTAAGAGGAGCAGAAACAGAAATCTCCAGTCCCACCACCCGTAGAAAAAGTAACTTGCAGCGAGGAGCCAGAAATTCTGAACCCGGTGAGAAAAAATATAATAGAAAACCAGTACCAGGGGCAGGAAATACAGAAACTCCCAGGAA
>CAYSGP010000453.1:0-4892 GCA_964430095.1 uncultured Ignavibacteriaceae bacterium | reverse complement strand
CCCGGCTTTTTCAATTACTTCAAAAAGAGTTATTTGTTAACCAAGAATAAAATAAATTTTCTTTTAAAACTTAGATGCAGCTGTTACTTTCCCTTGATCATTTCTACAAATTCAGGCTCGTTTCTTATGCTTTCCAGATCTGTATCCCGTTTCAGCCATTCAAACTCGGCATATCCGATTGCTATGGCATTTTTCAAAGAATCAACAGCTAATCTTTTTTCTCCCAGCTGGGCATAGAAGCATGCCGCATTATAGAGCATTAAAGGATCTCCCGGGCTTAATTCCAAGGCTTTTTTTGCCTCGGATTTAGCTTCATCGATTTTCCCAATCTGCACTAAGTCTGTAGCCAGATACATATGCGCTCTGGCGTCATCCGGATGCTGGGATAAATACTTTTCGTACACTTTAAGACCTTTATGAAGCGATTCATTATATTTTTCTTTATTATTCAGCCGTCCGAATGTTATCTGCAGATCTCCGTAGACCGTATAAAAATCGGGATTTAATTCAACTACTTTCTGAAACAGTTCTACGGCATCATTTAATTTATCGATAGCCACATAAATTCTTCCAAGGATCCAGTATCCTAAAAAATTACCCGGATCCAGCTCTATTGCTTTCCTGCTTGCAGTAATTCCATCATCAAATAAACCTCGATTATAATAAGCCAGACCGAGTGAATCATAAGCTTCAGGAAGGGAATTATCGTACATCAAGGCTTTGAGGCTGAGCTCTATTGCTTTATCGAGCAATACCTCATTCCGATCCAGAAATTGATAACAAGATGCATGTGCATGAGCTAAACCGGCATAAGCATCTGCATAACGCGGATCCAGCTCAATTGCTTTTTGGAAAAGCTGGATAGAGAAATAAATGCTGTTTTTATTAAACCGGTATAAAAAATCCCTTGCTCTTAAATAGCAATCAAAGGCTTCCGGGTTTAAAGTTGAGCGTTTAGTTAAAACAACTTTTTCCGAAGGAGTCAGCTTTACCATTAGGGCATCTACTATTTGTTTTGAAACCTGTTCCTGAATATCAAAAACATCCGCAAGCGTACCTTTGTAAGTTTCAACCCAAAGCTGCTCGTCTGTTTCAACATCAATAAGCTGTGCTGTAATCCGTAGATTATTCTGAAATTTTCTTACGCTTCCTTCCATTATATATCTTGCTCCAAGCTCACGGCCGATTGTTTTTACATCTTTGTTTGTTTTTTTATACTGCATCGATGTTGTCCGCGAAATAACTCTCATATCTTTTAACCTTGCAAGGTTTGCCATTATCTCTTCAGTCAGGCCGTCGCTGAAATAGTCGCTTTCCTGATCGGGACTAATATTATCGAAGGGTAAAACTGCAATTGCTTTCTTTTTTGCTTTTTGAGAAGCGGATTCAATTTCATCCTTAACAGCCTCGATATCTCTGATGAATTCATCAATATTCTGATATCTCAATGCTGCATCTTTCTGAAGCATTTTCTTAACAATATTATCTATCTGGTTGGGAATCTTTCTATCGAGAGAGCTTGGAGCAGTTATATCTTCACTAGTAATCATATAAATAATAGCTGCATCGTGCTCGGATTTGAACGGCAGCTCGCCGGTAAGCATTTCGTAGAAGAGAACACCCAAAGACCAGATATCGGTACGGAGATCAACTGAAATCCCTTGGACCTGTTCCGGGGACATATAAGATAAAGTGCCGAGCGAAGTTCCGGTTTTAGTTATTCCGCTGTTCCTGTTCAGCTTTGCCAAGCCGAAGTCCATTATTTTTACCCGGTTGTCTTTAGTAATCATCAGGTTTTCACTTTTAATATCCCGATGGATTATATTCTTATCATGAGCGGATTTCATTCCCTTAGCAGCTTGAATTATCCAATCCATAGCTGTATTTAAATCTAATCCCTGACCCGATTTTATATGTTGTTTTAATTTTTCACCTTCAATTAATTCCATTACAATAAATAAAGAAGTTTCGTTTTCATCTATTTCATAAATATTAAGAATATTAGGATGATTTATCGAAGCGGCGGCTTTGGCTTCCTGTAAAAATCTTGCTTTATTTTCTTCAACGCTGGATAGATGAGCAGGCATGAATTTAATAGCTACAAAGCGGTCAAGTTTTAAATCATGAGCTTTGAAGACAATACCCATTCCGCCTTGTCCGATTTGCTCCAATATTTTATAATGTAAAATTGTCTGACCGGCTAAATTGTTCATTGTAAATACTCCTTTTTAAGCTGCATATAACATTCTATCCAACTATCCGGGGATTCGGTGAAATATTTTTAATAATCACCTTAGGCAAAGTTTACAAAGGCCCGGCAGAAGATCCGTACCGATTTGCCGATAATTTTGATGTGAGAAATGAAATGCTCGGTAATTTATTTACCCTTCATTAGTTCGACATAATCGTAATCATTTCTTAATCCTTCAAAATCAGGATCTCTTTTTATCCATTCATAATCCTCAAGTCCTGCCATAATTGAACTTTTTAAGGCATCAATTGCGAGTTTGTTTTCTCCCATTCGTGCATAGCTGCAGGCTGCATTATAAAGCATCAAAGGATCACCCGGGCTTAATTCCAATCCTTTGGCTGCTTCAACTTTTGCTTCTTCATTTCTTCCAACCTGTGCTAAATCAGTAGCATAATAAATATGCGAGCGGGCATCATCAGGATGTTTTGAAAGATATTTGGGAAATAATTCAAGAAGTTTATGTAATATTTCCTGGTATTTTTCTTTTTCTCCGAGCCGTTCATAAGTCATCCTTAAATCAGTGTAGGCTGTATAAAAATCAGGATTTAGTTCAATTGCTTTCTTTAGCGGGTCAACGGCTTCAAGATCACGATCTGTGCTGTGATAAATGCGACCAAGAATCCAATAAGCAATAAAGTTTGCAGGGTCGAGTTCTATAGCTTTCTTTGTAGAAGTTATAGCTTCATCCATCGATTTCTTGCTAAAATAAGAAAGCCCCAGGGCAGAATATGCTTCTGATAAAGTAGGATCATACATCAAAGCCTTGAAAGCGGATTCGATTGCTTTATCAAGCCAGACTTCCTTTGAATCATAATCTAAATGAAGGTTCGCATACGCTTCTCCAAGTCCGGCATAAGCAGATGCATAACGCGGATCCAATTCAATTGCCTTGCGGAAAAGCTGTATGGCAAATTCAACATTATTCTTTGTCCTTCGATCCAAATGATTCCTTGCCCGAAGATAACAATCAAAAGCTTCAGCATTAAGTGTTGATCGTTTTGTTAGTACGACTTGCTCTTTAGGAGAGAGTTTCAGCATCAACGCATCAACAATTTGTTTAGATACCTGTTCCTGGATATCAAAAATATCTTCGAGCTTTCCTTTGTAAGATTCCGCCCATAATTGCCTGTCAATTTCTACATCTATCAACTGAACAGTAATCCTAAGATTATCCTGAAATTTTCTTACACTTCCCTCAAGTATATAACGTACACTTAGTTCGCGACCAATTGTTTTGACATCTTTCTTTGCGCCTTTATACTGCATAGACGTTGTTCTTGAAACAACCTCTATTTCTTTTAACCTCGAAAGGTTTACAATAAGTTCTTCAGTTAATCCATCGCCGAAATATTCATTATCTTTATCCGAGCCGATATTATCGAAGGGAAGCACTGCTACTGATTTCTTGGCTGCAACATTTGCCGAATTAATAATATCTTCTTTAACAATACTCAAATTCGTTAATAGTTCATTCATGCTTTGAAATCTTTTATTCCTGTCTTTTTCAAGCATTTTTTTTACAATTGAGTCAATCTGATTAGGAATTTTTCTATTTAAAACACTTGGAAGAGGGGGTTCCTCATTTACAATCAGATAAAGCAGAGCCGCTTCATGTTCTGCTTTAAATGGCAGCTCTCCTGTTAGTATTTCATAAAATACAACCCCCAATGACCATATGTCGCACCTCTGGTCTGCAGGAATAGCCTGTGCTTGTTCGGGGGACATATATGAGAGAGTTCCGAGAGATGTTTTAGTTTTTGTAATACCGGAATCACTTTTAAGCTTTGCCAAACCGAAATCCATTATCTTTAGCCGGCCATCTTTCGATATCATTATATTTTCGGTTTTAATATCTCTGTGAATTATATTCAGCTCATGTGCGGACTTTAATCCGTGTGCAAGCTGCTCAATCCATTCGATTGCCTGCATGACCGGTACTCCTGTACCCGAAGTAAGATTAGAGATGTAAGAACGAAGCGTTTGTCCTTCTACAAATTCCATGACAATAAACATATTCCCGTTCTGCTGATCGATCTCATAAATTGAAAGAATATTTGAATGATTGAGGGCAGCAGCAGATTTTGCTTCGCGCATAAATCTCTGTTTATTTTCCTCGGTAGAAGAGAGTTGTACAGGAAGAAATTTAATTGCAACCGGACGGTCAAGTTTTGTGTCTTTTGCTTTATAAACTACACCCATACCGCCCTGCCCAACTTGCTCAATAATCATGTAATGAGAGATTATTTTTCCTATTAAGTCATCCATTATATCACCTTTATATTTCGGGCTTCTCCGATTTTTTCTATAATTTGATAATGAGATAATGATTGTCCTATCATATTTAACCTTTATTTATTAAAAATTAGTTCCGGCTGACAGATCCGCCCTTGCCAAGTTTTTTCAATATCTTAGAATTCAAAATAGTGCCCAACTAAATTATTCATCTTAATACTTCATTTTGACCGATCCGGATGAGCATCACAAACCATTTTATAATTTTGAAGTGATGAATGTTCTTCCCAGTCACTGTTTGCTCAGTTTTTGAAATTTTCAGCTAAAATAATATCGCACTTTATAATGGGGTATTGTACTTTCTAACATAGAGTTTTGATGTTTCTACTAATTATATTTAGCAAGGATT
>CAYSGP010000452.1:0-5786 GCA_964430095.1 uncultured Ignavibacteriaceae bacterium | reverse complement strand
ACGGGTTAACCGAGCTGCCGGTTGATGTATCTTTTGCTGCATTAGAGGAATGGATGGGAAAATCCATGCCGGAGCTCCAGGGGTTGAAAGAAAAACCTGATGATTCGAAACCTGTTATTATTCCTGCCGATGTGCCTCTTGAAGTAAACTCCTATGTTGATCAGTGGGTCGAGTATTATACCGGGAAAGGCCGTAAGTATATGGAACTCTGGCTTGCCAGATCGGGAAAATATTTTCCAATGATGGGAAAGATTTTTTCGGAGGAAGGAGTTCCTCAACAGCTGGTTTATTTAAGCATGGTTGAAAGCGGTTTGAATCCAACCGCCAGATCCTGGGCAAGTGCAGTGGGACTTTGGCAGTTCATTAAATCTACAGGCAGATTATACGGTCTCCAGTCGGATTTTTACTTTGATGAAAGAAGGGATCCTGAAAAGTCTACCCGTGCAGCTGCCAGGCATCTTAAAGATTTATATACTTCATTAGGCAACTGGTATTTAGCTCTTGCCGCATACAATGCAGGAGAAGGTAGAATTCTTAGAGCTATCAGAAGATCAGGTCATAGAGACTTCTGGTCAGTCAGAAGATATCTTCCGAGGGAAACCAGGAGTTATGTGCCTCAATATATTGCAGTCTGTATGATCGCAATGGATCCGCAAAAATATGATTTCGAGAATATTGAATATGAACATCCATACGAGTATGAAACTTACAAAATAAATGAAGCGCTGGATCTTAATTTTCTGGCAGAATGTACAGGAACTACCTTTGAGACTCTGCAGGATATGAATCCGGAGCTTATTCAGCTTTGCACACCTGCTTCATATTCCGGAGGTTACCCATTAAAAATTCCCAAGGGATCTGTAGAATTATTAGCCTCAAAAATGGAAAATATTCCTGATTATGCAAGGAAGACTTATTTAGTTCATGTTGTTAAAAAAGGCGAAACATTAAGTAAAATCGCAAAGATCTACGGTGTTTCAAAGCATGATCTTGCAGATGTAAATAATGTTTCCGTCAAGACAAAATTATACCGCGGAGTTAAGCTTAAGATCCCGGTAGCCAATCTTTCTGAAAAAAGTTTTGCCTATAATACAAATGTGGAAACTGCCGAAGAGAATAGATCCGGTGAATATGTCTCTCCTTATTTATCTTTAAATGGAATGACGAGTAACGGAGAAAATGAAACAGACAGTACTATTGTTTCGACCTTAAATGAAGAAGAAAATTTGAATCTGCCTCCTGATACTGAAGTTGCCGAAGTTACTGTACCTGCTCAATCTTCAGCACAGGATAGCCTTATAGCTGTAATTTACAGGGTAAAGAAAAATGATAACCTCCTTGGTATTGCCGACCTGTTTAATACCAAAGTCAGCAATATCCGTAACTGGAATAACATTCCTTATACCCAGAGTATTTCTGTGGGACAATCGCTTACCGTCTATGTAGATAAAGATAAAAAAGAATTTTATGCAAGCTTAGACAACCAGACACCAATAGAAAAGACTACTGCAAAGAACACAATAACCAAATCGGATAATGTTTGGGTTTATCACAGAATCAGAAGAGGAGAAAACCTTAATTCTATAGCGCTCAGGTATGGCGTTGATATTGTTTCGCTTAAAGATTGGAATAATCTCACTGGCAATAAGATTTATTCCGGTAGGAGATTAAAAATATATACAGACAAACTATCTGCACAGTATAGTTCTGCGGATACTGATAAAATAGATAAATCAGATTTATTTAGACATAAAATCCGGACCGGGGAAACTTTAAACCTGATTGCCGAAAAGTACGGCGTAACCGTTGCCCAGATAATGGAATGGAATAGCTTAACGGAAAATAAAATTTATGCCGGTCAATCATTAAAAATTTATGGAAGCGAGTATGTCTCTTCTCTTGGTGATAATACTTCCAAAACCTCGGCAAATGTAAATTACTACAAGGTAAAGAAGGGTGATTCGATCGGACAGATTGCCGAATTATACAGAGTTTCCATTTCCGATATCCGCAAATGGAATAGGCTGAGAACTAATAAAATTCTTGCCGGCAAAACATTAAAGATTTATTCCGACGCCAGAGTTAATGATGTGCCAGAAGTGAAGCAGAAAGGATCAAAAGACAGCGGCCGCTTTCATCAGGTGAAAGAGGGAGATACTTTATATTCTATTGCCAAGCTGTACAATGTAACAATTGCAGCTTTAAAGACGTTAAACGATATGAATGGCAGTAGAATAATGGTTGGACAAAAGCTTAAAGTTGAATAAAAATTTAATTTTTATTTAATTTGTAAGAGTTCTTAAAAATTTTTTAACGAGCCGGTGATTCAGCCGGCACAGCCGTTAGGGGTGTTAACCCGTTTACCGGGATAGCTGAGATCAAACCCTAAAACCTGATCTGGATAATGCCAGCGTAGGGAAACGGGCTAAAGAGAATAGATAAATATTTAGCCGTTTCTCCATCCCGCAATGCGTGGATCGGATAATAAACGGCTATTTTTTTTGGAGGAAAAAATGAAATATTTATTTATTCTCTTTTTGTTTTTAAACCAATCCCTATTGCCTCAAATTCAAATTGAGGGGAAGGTTGTTGATCTTAATAACGGGGATCCTCTTCCAAAAGCAAATATTATTTTGGAAAATGGCAAGCGTTCGGGCACGGAGTCTGATTCCAACGGTGAATTCACACTTTCGGCAGAGCCCGGGGAAATTCTTGTTGTAAGTTATCTGGGATATAATATGGAGAGAATTGAACTTGATTCAATTAATATTAAAAACTTTTTCAACATTAAACTGGAACCTAAAATAATCCCGTCACAGACTGTCCTGGTTAAGGCAACAGTCGGTAAAGAGGGGGTAAGTCCGGCAGCTTTTAATAAAATACAAAGAAATGAAATTGAAAAAGATTATGCAGTTCAGGATATCCCTGAATTTCTCAGCTATCTTCCGTCAGCTACTTTTTATTCGGAAAACGGGAATGGAATCGGATACAATTATCTGAGCATCAGAGGTTTTGATCAGAGGAGGATTTCCGTATCGATAAACGGAATCCCTCAGAATGACCCTGAAGATCATAATGTGTACTGGCTCGATTTTCCCGATATACTTGCAAGCACCGATTTAATCCAGGTTCAAAGAGGTGCCGGTTCCGGAATTTCCGGTTATCCCTCAATCGGGGGATCAATAAATTTAATTACATCTTCCTTTTCAAATAAACCCGTCTTAAATCTTTCCTTATCAATCGGAAGTTACAATACACGGAAATACAGTGCGGAATTTTCTAGCGGACTAATAGACAGCCGGTATTCTATCTATGCTAAGATTTCGCAAATATTGAGCAGCGGCTACCGGGATCTCTCTTATGTGAAATTTAGTTCTTACCATCTTTCTGCAGTCAGGTATGATGAAAACTTTACAACCCAAATTAATTTCTACGGCGGTCCGATTGAAGATGGTTTAGCGTATTTCGGTCTGCCGAAGTTTGCGGTAAAGGATAATGAATTAAGAACTGAAAATTATTCTGACTGGAATGAAAATATTGATTGGGTAAACTATACTCCTCGTATGCATCCCGTAACATCAAATGACGGTAAAAGTACGGTTTACGTTGTTCCCAGAAGACCGGAAGAAATTGAAAATTTTTCTCAGCCTCATTTTGAATTACTTAACGAATATCAATTAAATAATTACCTGACATTAAACTCCGCATTATTTTTAGTATTGGGTGAAGGTTTTTTTGATTATGATGCCTCTTGGTCTAGTTACTATTATGATGATTATTTCAGATTAAAGCAGGATGGCTTTGATTCCAGCTACGTTCCCATAAATTCTTTAATCCGAGCAATGGTTGAAAATACTCAATACGGATGGATACCCCGTTTAAGTTTAAAGCATTCCCACGGTGAATTAATTATAGGCGGAGAAATCCGGAAACATAGATCAGACCATTGGGGAAGAATACAGTATGCAAATAATCTTCCTCCGAATTATGACATTAACCGGTATTACTATTTTTATAACGGGTCGAAAGATATTATAAATGGTTTTGTTAATGAATCATATAATTTAAATGAAAATCTAAATCTTCTCGGCGAGCTTCAGATTGCTTATCATAAATACAGATTATATAATGAAAAATATGTAGGTACAGACTTTCAAGTCAGCGGCCTGTTTTTTAATCCGCGGTTTGGATTGAATTATAAATTTTTCCCCGAATTAAATGCCTTTTTTTCTTTTGCAAGAGTAACACGCGAACCACGTCTAAAAGACTACTATGATGCAGCAGAATCAAGCGGCGGTGCAGTGCCTCAATTTAAACAAAATGCATCAAACGGGTTTAACTTTGATGAACCCTTTGTTAAGTCGGAAACTATGAATGACTTCGAGCTCGGAGCTTCATATAATTCAAATGATATTTCTCTGTCTCTTAATCTCTTTTATATGCTCTTCAATAATGAAATTGTAAAAAACGGTCAGATTGACCGGTTTGGACAGCCTATTACAGGCAATGCGAAGCGGACAGTCCACCAGGGAATAGAGCTTTCAGGTGCATTTAAGTTTGCAGATTCATTTGAATTATTTGGAAATGCCTCTTACAGCCGGAATAAAATTGAAGAGGGGAGCGCATTTATTGAATATAATCTGACCGATACAACTACTTCAATAACCGAATTGAAGCTTGATGGAAACCGGATAACCGGCTTCCCCGATTTCCTTGCAAACTTAGGAATTAGTTTCAATAACGGGGGATTTTATCTTAAGCTTTCCGGAAAGTATGTAGGAGATTTCTTTTCCGATAATTATGCTAAAAACTTAAAAACATATTTAAATCTTTACCCGGGTTTTGTAAGCTATGATGATAATCAAAACGAATCATATTTTGTAATGGATTTTATCGGAAGCTATGAATTCAAATTTTTTAATTCGCTCTCTCCGGCAAAAATATTTTTCCAGGTAAATAACATTTTTGATAATCTATATTCTGCATACGCAATCGGGAACCAATTCTTTCCCGCAGCTGAAAGGAGTTTTTTAGCCGGGCTGCAGATAGGATTATAAATATCGATTTTTTCGTAATTTGAGACTAATTTCAATTTAGTACAAAAACTCTTCTTTCCTCGCGTACTGCAGCCAAAGAAAATTAAATTTTTCTTGGGGAAACGATTGGGGAACTACTACAAATGAAGGATTTAAAGAAATGGGTATTCACGAAATCAATTGGGAACCAAAGAATCTTTCATCGGGAGTTTATTTTTATTCAATAAATGCTGAAAGTGCAGATGGAAATTAGAGCTTTAGAAAAACTCAAAAGATGCTGCTGATGAAGTAAGTAAAATAGAAAAAGCCTGCAGTTTAATGCAGGCTTTTTTTACAGCTTCTTTTAATTAAGTGGTTTTAATTAAACTCGAAATTTAGCCAGCTTCAATTCACGCTTAAATAAAGTTCTTATCATTTCATTAACGCTGAGCTTCTCGGCATCCGGCTTCAAATCAACGTATTTATTAAAATCTTCTAATGCACCTTCAAAGTTCCCCAAATTTCTTCTTACATGTGCTCTTTTGAAATAAGGATCGGGAACTGCCGGGTTGATTGCAATTGCCCTGGAATAATTTTTTTCCGCTTCTTTGTATTTCCCCAGTTTCCGTTTAGCATCGCCGATTATAACATAGGCGTCATACAAAGTCGAATCCAGCTCAATTGCGGAAACACAGTCTTTAACGGCATCGAGGTTTTTCCCCATGGTGGTTTTTACCGATGCTCTCTGGAAATATGCTGCCGCAAAATTTT
>CAYSGP010000451.1:0-3337 GCA_964430095.1 uncultured Ignavibacteriaceae bacterium | reverse complement strand
AAATGAAAATTAAAAAAATTGAAATCTTATTAAGTCTTTATAGCAAGGCATTCATTTTGTTTTATTCTTTGTGAATTATTAATAAGGGGATTTATGAAAAAGAATATTATCATCTGCCTTCCTATTCTGACGCTTTTATTTTCAGGTTGTGATATTAATTCGCCTGAAAGCCTAATTTTTAATTCACCGGATTGCCGAATAATAAATACAGAAATATTTTTCCGGGATTTTGGATTTACAACAATGACAATTACTGTTGAAAACGATGGAGACGGTCCGACTGCTTTTGACATTGGATGTGCTGTAAGGTTGAAATCCGGGAATTACATCGCGGATGAATCTACAGCATATTTCGGATATTTAGAAATAAATGAATCAAAAACAGAAGAAATATGGTTTACAAAAGTTAAAGAGGAAGATGATTTCGTCAATACAGAGATAGTACTTTTTTGGTATGATGCTGAAGGGACATATTATTTTGAAACCTACTAAAATTCCCTGCAGATTACATTTTACTCTGTAATGCAATTAAGTTCAAAGCACTGCCGAATTTAAACCATTCAATTTGTGCTTCATTCATGGAATGGCTTAGCCAAATTTCTTCGGTGGTTTTATCTTTATGATTTATAATCATCTTTATTTGCTGTTCAGGCTGCAGATCATTAATAATTAAAGATACCGTGTCCTCTTCAAGGATCTTGTTATAATCCTTGGGGTCGGTAAATGTCAGCGGAAGCATTCCTTGTTTTTTTAAATTTGTTTCATGGATTCGTGCAAAACTTTTTACGATAATAGCTCTTCCGCCAAGATGCCTGGGCTCCATTGCAGCATGCTCCCGGCTTGACCCTTCGCCGTAATTTTCATCCCCGATGACAACCCAGCTGTGCCCGTATTTTTTATATGCACGGGCAACCTCCGGAACAGATTTATACTCTCCTGTATAAATATTCTTTGCCTTTCCTGTTTCTCCCGTATATGCATTTACTGCCCCGATAAACATATTATTCGAAATATTATCCAGATGTCCTCGGTATCTCAGCCAGGGACCCGCCATGGAAATATGATCAGTTGTACATTTCCCTTTTGCCTTAAGAAGAACCGGCATTTCTGTAAAATTTTTCCCGTCCCACGGTTCGAAAGGCTTAAGGAATTGAAGTCTTTCACTGTTAGGGCCAATAATAACTTCTATATTTTGATCTTTATCGGAAGGAGGAATAAAACCGTCCGCTCTCTTTGCAAATCCTTTTGGCGGAAGTTCTTCTCCGCCCGGAGCATCAAGTTTTACTCTTTCGCCTTTATTGTTAATCAGTTCATCTGTAACAGGATTAAAACTTAAACTTCCTGCAATTGCCAATGCGGTAGTAAGTTCCGGACTTGCAACAAACGCTAATGTTGCCGGATTGCCGTCATTTCTTTTTGCAAAATTTCTGTTAAAAGAAGTTACAATTGTATTGCGTTCTCCGGTTTTAATATCCATTCTTTTCCACATGCCGATGCATGGCCCGCAGGCATTTGCTAATATTAATCCTCCGATATCTGTCAATGCTTTTAACTGCCCGTCTCTTTCAGTAGTTGCCCTGACTTGTTCAGATCCTGGAGTAATTGTGAACTGGGATTTTGCTTTTAATCCTTTCTTGAGAGCCTGTTTTGCAATACTTGCAGACCTGTCTATATCTTCATAACTGGAATTTGTGCAGCTTCCGATTAGAGCGACGCTTATATAATCCGGATAGTTCTCCTTCTTTACTGCTTCTTTCATCTTTGAAACCGGCCAAGCTTTATCCGGTGTGAATGGACCATTTAAATGAGGTTCAAGTTCATTGAGATTAATTTCAATTACCTGATCGAAATAATATCCAGGATTTTCGAGAACCTCTTTATCGGCACACAATTGCTCTGCAATTCCTTCCGCAAGGGCAGTAACATCCGCCCGGTCAGTTATTCTTAAATAAGCTGCCATTTTTTCGTCGAATGGAAAAACAGAAGTTGTAGCACCAACTTCAGCGCCCATATTGCAGATAGTTCCTTTTCCGGTGCACGAAATTGAAGTAGTTCCTTCTCCAAAATATTCTATGATTGAACCTGTTCCTCCTTTTACAGTAAGGATTTCTGCTAATTTTAGTATTACATCTTTGGCGCTAGTCCAGCCGGATAATTTTCCTGTAAGCTTAACTCCGATTATTTTCGGCCATTTCAATTCCCACGGCATTCCTGCCATAACATCGACAGCATCGGCACCGCCTACACCAATTGCACACATTCCTAATCCCCCGGCATTTGGTGTATGAGAATCGGTACCAATCATTAATCCTCCTGGGAATGCATAATTTTCCAGAACAACCTGGTGAATTATCCCTGCTCCCGGTTTCCAGAATCCTATTCCGTATTTCCTGCAGATGCTTTCTAAGAATTCGTATACTTCTTTATTTTCTGTCTGCGCTTTTTTAAGATCACTATCTGCTCCTACTTGCGCCTGAATTAGATGATCACAATGTACAGTGGATGGAACTGCTACGGTTTTTCTGCCTGACGACATAAACTGCAATAACGCCATTTGAGCAGTTGCATCCTGCATCGCAACTCTGTCCGGTGCGAGTTCAGCATAGTCTTTCCCTCTAATAAAATCTTTGATTTTTTTTCCGGTGATATGAGAATAAAGTATTTTTTCGGAATAGGTTAAAGGTCTTTTTAGCACATTTTTAATTGCATCCAGCCGATCTTTATAAGCAGAATAAAATGTTTTAATATTCTCAAAATTTGCCGTCATTTGTCGCCTCAATTACATTCAATAAAGCTATTTAATAAAGCTAAAATAACAAAAAGAAGGTAAATTTTCTCTCATTTTTACCACTGAACAAAATTGGATACTTAAAAAAGCGGATTCCAAGTTAAGAATAAAGGTATTTAATGGTAAGAATTTTGACCAGATTATTCACTAATTGAATATATATTAACTGATTATATACCATTTTAATTGCATTATTAAGAATGAATAAAAGCTTGATTTTGATCATTGATGATGAACCCTCATACCTGACTTTATTAAGAGGATTATTATTGGATGAAGGTTATAAAAATGTCATTACCGAAGAAAACCCTTTAAATGTAGAGCAGATATTAAACAACTTTAATGTTGAGTTAATTATTACCGACATTTATATGCCTCAAATGAACGGCCTTGAGCTGCTGGAAAAGGTTAGTAATTCGCATCCGCAAATTCCTATTATTGTAATTACCGGCGTTGGAGATACTGAAATAGCGCTTCAAGCAGTTAGACTCGGTGCATATGAATTCATTACTAAACCGCCTGATACGGGGCGGCTTTTTCTTACAATTG
>CAYSGP010000450.1:0-3777 GCA_964430095.1 uncultured Ignavibacteriaceae bacterium | reverse complement strand
CTGTTCAAGTTTAAAAATTTTATGCTTTGGAAAATCTTTTTCAAAATCCAGCATGTTGCCCAGATTTGCTCCCCTCCAGCTGTAGATGCTCTGTGCATCATCTCCGACAATGCAGATCTTTTCATCCTTTGGAGTGAGAAGCTTTAACAATTCATATTGAGCTTTGTTTGTATCCTGGAATTCATCAACCAGGATGTAGCTGAATTTCTTTTTGTACTTCTGGTGTATCTTATCATTTGTAAGAAACATATTGATGGGATTGAGCAGGAGATCATCAAAATCCATTGAATTATTTTCCAGCAGCCTTTTTTGATATTCTTCAAATATCTCCGCAATTTTCTCGTCCATCGGGGATTTGAAATGTTTCTTTCTGAATTCATCCGGCATGATCATATGGTTTTTTAAATAACTTATCCGGTGACGGACCATATTAGGAGTGAATCCCTCAATCTCTATATTAAAATTTGTAAAAATATTCTGCACAAGCGAAAGAGAATCTTCAGTATCATAAATCGAGAAATTGTTTCTATATTTGGTGCTCTTGGATTCTATTCGTAAAATTCTTGCAAAAATTGAATGAAAAGTACCCATCCATATCCCTTCGGCTTTATTGCCGGTCAGACTTTTAATTCGCCCTTTCATTTCATTAGCAGCTTTATTTGTAAAAGTAAGAATCAAAAGGTTTTCAGGTTTATACCCGATATCGATTAAATAAGCTACTTTAAAAGTTAAAACCCGGGTTTTGCCGCTTCCTGCCCCCGCCACTATCATACTTGGACCGCCGTCGTACTCAACTGCTGTTTTCTGCTCATTATTAAGTTGTTTTAAGTTTATCATACACCCTTTTATTGATTAACTTGTGATTTTTGAAGTGCAAATATATTGATTAATCCGTCGAGTTAAAAGGTATGAAAATGGTGAATTTTGCTATTTTTTTAAGATTAAATTGAAGGTTAAGAAAACTATTTAGGGAGGAATATTTAAAAAAATTTGTTTAATTATAGGAATTTCGAGGCTTCTTTGTCGATTATCCATTTAAGATTTCCATTTACTGGGATAATTTGAGCGGAAGGAAGGTTTATGCTTTCAGGAGAATTTTTTATGATTGAAGCAAGAATACCCGCTTTTAATCCCCCCATTACCATGAATATGATCTTTTCAGCATTATTTATAGTTTCTTTTGTAACAGAAATCCTCTTCTGACCGTTTAATGGATGTTCTGCAATCCCGCAAATGTTTTTTTCATCTTTAAAATGCAGTTTTTTACCGGGGAATAAAGAAGCAGTATGCCCGTCTTCTCCAATTCCTAAAAAAATTAAATTGAAACGGGGAAAACCTTTTTGATCTTTTTTTATATATTTCTCAATCTCTGCAGCATAACGGAGAACTTCCCGGTGCGGGTCATCTTCACCTTTTATCCGGTGTATATTACCTGCCGGAATAGGAATATTGTCGAATAATATTTTTTTAGCTTCTCCATAATTGCTCTCCGGATCCTCCGGCGGACACATTCTTTCATCTGCCCAAAAAAAATGGATTCTATTCCAATCGATTTTCCCCTTGTAAGGAGAGCCTGCCAGTTTCTTAAATAAAATTTTCGGCGTATTCCCGCCGGAAAGAGCTGTAAAAAAATTATTATCGGTTATCAAACTCTGCTTAAGAATTTCTTGAAACTGTTTTGCAGTTTCTTCAGCAAGAATTTCTTCGGAATTATAAATTTCAACTTTGTTCATTTACATAAATTAAAATGAATTACAGGTGATATAATTAAAGGATTTAATTCTTACAATCTTAAGAAATATTTCTGTTTGTGCAAATGAGTAATTACCTTTGCATGTAAAATTAATCCGTGCTGTCAGAAATGAAACAAAACATAATTTTATGGACTGCGGCTTTCATAATAATTTTTTTGTCCGGATTTCTTCAGAGTATTTCTTCTCCATATTATCCGGCGAGCGGCACTTTCGGGATCGAAGGGAAAAAAGTATCTTACAAGCTTGACAGAGTGCATTATGGAAAAGAGCTTTATAAAATTTTGATAAGAATCGATATTAAAGGGCTGCATGGAAAAATTGAATTTCGGCCAAAAGGAGAAGGAAATTGGAATGAGGTTCCTTTAATAAGTGAAAAAGATATTTTGTACGGGACTATGCCGGTTCAGAAAACCGGTACTGAAGTGGAATATAGAGTAGTTTTATTTCATTCCGGCAAAAATTATTATCTTCCCTCCGAAAAGCCGATCTTGATAAAATTTTTCGGTAAAATTTCACCGTTTGTTAATGCAGTTTATTATATTACTTTATTTGCAGGATTAATATTAAGCACTCGGACCGGCCTTGATTTTTTTAATAAACATGAAAAAATTAAAAAGCTGGGTTTAATTACTGCAGTACTTTTATTTGCTAATGCTTTAATAGCAAGTCCTTTAAGAAAAACTTATGAACTCGATGCAATCGGGAGCAAAGCCCTACCGATTACACAGATTTTCCCGGCTGGAAATCTCGTATTATTTGCACTCTGGATGACTGCTGTAATTATTATCTTTAATATAAAAGAATATAAATGGGCGGCAATTATTTCTGCTGTAATTATGCTGATAGTTTTTCAAGTATTTATTTTCTGAATTTTTAAGCTCCACCACTGAATAAATTCGATCTTTTGTCACAATCTTTCTGTTATTAACACTATTCAATCAATAATTTTGAAAAAAGAATTTGAAGCTGATTTTTTTAATACTAATTATTTCATTCCAAATATTTCCGCAAAAGCTGGAAGTAGATCATACTAAAGTCAATGTAGTAAAATTTACAGCCGATGCTACGCTTGGAGACTTTGACGGGATAACAAATTCATTAGAAGGATTTATTGAATTCAATGATAATAAATTAAGCATAAACGGAAAGACTGAATTTAAAGTTTATCTCGATTCAATTGATACGGGGATAGGATTGCGCAATACACACATGCGTGAAAATTATCTTCAGACTGAAAAATATCCGTATGCAGTTTATTCGGGAAAAATAACGCAGGTTGACACTATTTCTACTTCAGAATATAATATTAAGGCAGCGGGAGAATTTGATATTCACGGAACAAAACAGAATAAGCAGATCAATGTGAAATTTTTTAAATACGGAGAATTGTATAAATCAACTGCTGATTTCATCCTGAAGTTTTCGGAATTCAAAATTGATCAACCCTCTTTTCTTTTCAATAAAGTAGATGATAATATTAAAATACATTTATCCTTGTATTTTAAAAAAATCTAGTTTAGAATTTTTAATATTTCTTTATGGATTGAGGGAGACGATGCAATGATGCTTTTCCCCTTTACCGGATCATTCCCTTGGTAGTCGGTAATATTTCCTCCGGCTCCTCGGATCACCGGAATCAAAGCCATGGAATCCCAAGGTGATACAACAGGATCAATCATGATATCTGCAAAACCTGTTGCTACGAGATAGTAGCCGTAACAGTCGCCCCAAATTCTGAATAGCTTGACTTTTTTTACGAGTGTATTAAACTTGTTTATATCTTGATGCTTCTCAATATCCAGAATATCGGTTGTCAGCAGAAGTGCAGAAGAAATTGAACCGCAGTTCCGTATGCTGACTTTTTTATCGTTCAGTTCTGCAGTTGAGTTATCCCCTATTAAGAATTCATTCAGCACGGGGAGATTAATTGCCCCGATTATTGGTTCACCGTTTTTTAATAAGGCAATTAATGTTCCGAACAGCGGCGTACCGCTTATAAAACTTTTTGTTCCGTCGATAGGAT
>CAYSGP010000449.1:0-2742 GCA_964430095.1 uncultured Ignavibacteriaceae bacterium | reverse complement strand
TACATATCTCCAATTAAGCAACTTTACTCCTGAGCTTCGGGGCGGTTCGGATACCGGCAAGATTAATACGGATATGTGGCGCTTTGCTTTTGGAAGAGCAAGCGGATTCGGATACAAAATAGGCAAAGACGCAGCAGTTATTCCATATTATTCCGGAACACTCACCTGGTCAACGGTAGATTTTAAAGATTCAATATCCAATTCAGCCGACAATGAAACTGCAGAATTATTTGATGAGGCGTTCAGGTTCGGAACCAGTACGGAAGGCGGAATAAAAGTTAAAGTCTTGCCTGTGCTGACGCTTGAAGCAGGCTATGAAAGATCGATTATATTTCCCCGCCATCTTTTCTGGAAATGGGCAGGCAGCGCAGGACTTGAACTCATCGGTCAATGGGTGCTTGATGAATTCATTGATAATATAATGGATTCTTCCCCGTATGCAGCCCCGGTTGTCAATTTTGTACTGAAAAATGCCTTGGCTTACGGAATATATGAATTAAGGCAGGAAAAAATGAATTGGCCCTTTAATAGTGCCGCACCTCTTGCTTATGACCAGTTTAAATTCGGAGTAACGTTTGTTTTTTGATGTTTCAAACGGATGGGGAGGATTTTAAACCCTCCCCGCTATCCAGCATCCTGTAAACTGCATCCCAGTATCCCTTTCACAACCTTACTCAAATTTAATCTTCAAATTTACAATCTCCGTATCGCTTCCCAATCTAACCGGTGGACCCCATGTGCCGACTCCGCTCGTTACGTAGTATTGAGTATTCCCTTTTTTCAAATATCCCCAGCTTACTTCATAAATAAGATTAGTAATGAAATTCAGCGGGAATATTTGTCCGTGATGAGTATGTCCGGAAAGCTGCAGATCAATGTCGTTTCTTTCCGCCTCTTCCAAATTAAACGGAGTATGATCCAGAAGTATAACCGGCAGATTTTTATCTGCATCACTCATAATCCCGGAGAGCTCTTTCCTTTTTTTGCCGGTAAATTGATTGGAGCTGCGATCATCCCGTGAAACAATAGTAAAAAAATCACCGATACTGATGTTTGTGTCCCTCAGGAGCTCGATCCTGTACTCAGCCATAAACTTAAGTGCATCATCTATCCCGGCTATATATTCGTGATTCCCTGTTGATGCAAAAATTCCGTATTTGGGTTTTAATTTTAAAAATGAAGGGCCTATTTTTTTATTTTTTAAAATATCGAACTTATCATCAACAATATCTCCCGGAATTAAAATAATATCGGGGTCTATTTCATTTATTTTATGAACTATTTTTTCAAGCAGTGAACAATTATTTAAAGGAGTAAGATGAAAGTCCGCGGCTAAGACTGCATTTAATTCATTTAAAGAACTTTGTTTCTTGGGAAGGATAAGCTCAACTGTCTTTACGGTAATAATCCGGGTATTGATATATCCGGCAAGAATTACAATTGAAGAAATTAAAATGATGCATGCTGCGGCAATCAGCTTGGTTTGAGGATAATTTGATTTTATAAAAGCAGGGAAAAAATTTAATGGCTGATTCAGCAGCCTCAAAAAATCAATAAGGACAATAAAAAGAAAAAAGTAAAGCATGAATGCAAACCAGAAAGATCCAATCCATAAAAAGAGATCATAAATAAAGGAAGGCAGATAAGATTCTAGGAATTTTGCAGCAATATAAGAAAGTGAGGCGAGGAGAAATAAAGCAATATAAAAAGGCTTTAATACCGTAATAAATGCAATTGCCTGCCAGCCCCGTATAAAAATATAATAATTAACTGCTCCGTAGAGTGCAAAAAAGACTGCAAAAAAAATTACCATAATTAAATTTTATAAATGAAAAATGGCGAGTAATAGAAATTTAAAAATTAAAATACCTCTTATTTAAAGATAGCAAACTGCAGGTTAAATATTCTTGCGGAATCCAATCAACATGAATTTTGAGCAGAAGGAATTCTTTAAGGGAGCCGAATGTTATTATTTTTCAAAATTTAGAATATGCATGTTTAATAAAAATATATAAATTCTTCCCTGTTATCGCTATCTTAACAATTTAAAGCAGAATAGTTTTTTAAAGGATGACAAAAGCCTTTGGGAAAAAAAGCTAAGAAAAAAATTCCGGTTCAGCAGAAGAAAAAAGAGCCGGATAAAAAATCTGAATTGATTTATTACAAACATTTACCGGGCAAATTTAAAGCATTTCAATTTTTCCCCGTCCTTATAGTATTCGCGGCAGGAATTTATTTTCTCTATGCTTCTAACAAAGCCAACGGATACTTCGGCTTTCCTCTTGACGATCCCTGGATACACCTTACCTTCGCAAAAAACCTGGTCAATTACGGAAGCTTTTCATATTTTAAGAATGAAATGGTAACTTCCGGATCTACTTCACCAATTTATACCCTGCTGGCTGCTTTGCTTTATCTTTTTTTTAAAAATGAATTTCTAATAAGCTATTTCCTCGGAATAAGTTTCGGAGTGCTTCTTGTATATTTATTAGTAAAGCTGGTACAAAAAGTAATTCCGGGGGAACCGGGAGAATCATCCATGCCGGTTCAGCTGCTTGCTGCAGCGGCAGCTCTGTTTGTTTCTCTCGAACCCAAATTAAACCTGATTAATGTTTCCGGCATGGAAACCTCGTTATTTATTTTATTAATTGCAGCCGGCCTGCTCGCTTATCAAAAGAATAAGATGATTCTGCTCGGAATATTTTTAGGTTTGGCAGTCTGGTGCCGCCCTGACGGTCTGGT
>CAYSGP010000448.1:0-10357 GCA_964430095.1 uncultured Ignavibacteriaceae bacterium | reverse complement strand
TTTTTGAAAGAAGCTGCCATGCAAAAAATTATTTTTTCCCTTATAATACTGCTTGCCTTTTTATCTTTTGAATCTTGTTCCCGAAATGAAGAGGCGATTCAAATCTCTTTAACTAACCCGAATAACTTTGAGCGCTTAGATGAATATATCAGTATTAATCTTGAACAACTGCAGCCAAAATTTTCGTTTGATAAAAATTCTTTAAAGGTTAAAGATGCAGAAAAAGAAATCCCTTCACAATTAGAAAATATTGATGGGAATGAATATATAAGTTTTGTGTTAAGTTTTGCTCCAAGTGAGAAAAAAACCATATCCCTGGTTGATGGGGATAGTAACTACGGGAAAAAATATACGAGCCGGGTTTATGCCGAAGTAGCCATGAAGGTTAACTTTAAATTAAAGGACGGAAAATATACCGGCGGAAAGTTCCAAGATTTTGACAGCCTTAAAGTTCCTTTAAATCATACTGATCACAATGCATTGTTTAAATATGAGGGACCGGGTTGGGAATCCGATAAAGTGGGTTATCGTTACTATATTGATTGGAGAAATAGAATCGATATTTTCGGAAAAAAAACACATGATCTGGTATTAAAAAACGTCGGAGTAAATGATATATATGCTAAAGATGATTCATATCATAATATGCAGGAATGGGGAATGGATATTTTTAAAGTCGGGAATACTCTGGGAATCGGATCTTATGGAATGATGATTGGAGATTCTATATATATGGTTTCTGAAAGAGACAGTGTAATATGTAAAATATCTTCAAACGGCCCGGTTAAATCGTCTGTTACAACTTACTTTTATGGATGGCAGGTTGCAGATGCAAAATATAATCTGCGCTCTGATCTTTCAATTACATCAGGATCACGTTTAACAAAATCAGAATTAAGAATATCGGATAATCCGGCAAACATGATTACAGGTCTTGCAAAAGATGCTAATGGTGAATTTTTTGAAAAGAAAGGAGATAAAACATGGTCTTATTTTGCAGTCTATGGGAAACAATCTCTGGCAGAAGATAATCTAGGGATTGCTCTTTTCTATAATAACATAGAAAAAATAAATTTTAAGGAAACAAATGACAGTTATGTTGTTGTCTTGAAGCCCAATTCGGGAAAAATAATTTACTATTTTTGTGCAGCTTGGGAAAAGGAACCGGAAGGAATTAAAACAAAAGAAGAATTTAAATCCTATATAGATAAAACATTGGCGAAATTGGATAATCCGATTGATATTCAATTCTGATTTTTTAACGATCTAAAAACTTAAAACCTAAATATATGCAAGTAAGATACACACCAGATATCTCCGCTTATAGAAAAATGTCTTCTGATGATCTCAGAAAATCATTTTTAATAGATAATCTTTTTAATGCAGATAACATTGTAACAATATATTTTGATATTGACAGGGCAATAGTGGGCACTGCAGTTCCAGTAAATAAAGAATTGAAGCTGGAAAGCAGCAGAAAAGAAATGGCGGCAGAGCATTTTGCGGAACGGAGAGAAATAGGAATAATCAATATTGGCGGAAAAGGAACAGTTTCGGCCGATAACAAAGAATATGTCTTAAATTTTAAGGATGCATTATATGTAGGGCGCGGTACAAAAGAAATTATTTTTAAAGGCAGCAGTAAAGATGATCCTGCAAAATTTTATTTTGTCAGCTACCCCTCTCATCAGGATTATCCGACAACCCATGCGAAATTTGCGGATGCCGAACCGGCAGCTCTGGGAAGTTTGAAAGATTCGAATAAAAGAACCATCTACAAATACATTCACAAAAACGGAATTCAGAGTTCGCAGCTTGTAATGGGTTTAACCGAACTGGAAGAAGGAAGCGTCTGGAATACAATGCCGGTGCATACTCATCAAAGGCGGTCGGAAGTTTACATGTACTTTAATTTGAATAAAGATTCCGTTGTTTTCCATATGATGGGAGAGCCGCATGAAACCAGGCATCTAGTTATAAGAAACCAGCAGGCAGTCATTTCTCCAAGCTGGTCAATACACTGCGGGGCAGCAACACAAAATTATTCATTTATCTGGGCTATGGGAGGCGAGAATCAGGAATTCGGCGACATGGATCCGGTTTCTATGCAGGATTTAAAGTAAAAAGTAAAAAATAAAAAGTAAAAAGCAAAAAGGATAAAAAGGGAGAATAATGATTCTCGAAAAATTTAATCTAAACGGAAAAACTGCCATAGTTACCGGTGCAAACCGGGGTATTGGTCAGTATTACTCAATGGCTCTCGCTGAAGCAGGTGCAGATATAATCGGTGTGTCTAATGAAACTGATTTTGCTGAAACAGAAAAATTAATTAAGCCTAGCGGTAAGAATTTATCAACTTATGTCAGTGACATGTCAAGCCGTTCCTCTCTTTATGATCTTATAAATAAGCTTAATTCTGATTTTACCAAGATTGATATTCTTGTAAACAATGCCGGAATAATTCTGCGTAAACCCATTTCAGAGCATCCTGATGATTATTGGGATAAGGTGATTGAGATAAATTTGACTGCACAATTTATTTTGACGAGGGAAATTGGAAAGAAAATGGCTGAAAGAGGATACGGAAAGATTATTTTTATTGCTTCTTTATTGTCTTTTCAAGGAGGAATTCTTGTACCGGGATATGCAGCATCCAAAGGAGGGATCAAACAGCTTGCAATGGCTTTTGCAAATGAATGGGCGGGAAAAGGAGTTACAATTAATGCAATAGCACCCGGATATATTGCAACCGATAATACAAAAGCGCTTAGGGAAGATCCTATAAGAAATAAAGCTATACTCGACAGAATACCTGCGGGAAAATGGGGCAAACCTGAAGATCTGATGGGTACTATAGTATTCCTTGCCTCCGATGCATCCAATTATTTGAATGGAACTGTCATAACGGTGGACGGCGGATGGATGGGTAGATAAAACAGCTGCATTGAGAATTTAGTTTTAATTTCAAACTCATTGCATTCAAATTTTACACTAAAAAGATTCTATTGATAAACTTTTAAAACTGAAAAAAAATGTCAATATCAGATGTAATAAATAAAATTGTTGAAAACAGTGCTGTTGCAGTTATAAGATTGAAAGACGGCAGCAAGTTTAATAAAATTGCAGAAGCATTATATGCAGGTGGAGTTGCCTCCATTGAATTAACAATGACAACTCCGAATGCATTTAAGCTGCTTGAAGAAGCTTCCAAACTATTTAGTGATAAAATGATGCTTGGAATGGGTTCGGTTCTGAATCCGAAAGATGCACAGAGAGCAATTGATGCCGGAGCAAAATATATTGTAAGCCCGGTTTTTAAAAAAGAAATTCTGCAGACTGCTCATAAAAATAATACTGCTGCAATGCCGGGCTGTTTCAGTCCTACTGAAATTCAGACCGCATACGAGGAAGGAGCAGATATAATAAAAGTATTTCCTGCAGATATAGTAGGGATGGCTTTTTTTAAAGCAATAAAAGCTCCCTTGCCTCACCTGAAGCTTATGCCTACAGGAGGAGTTTCATTAACAAATGCGGGGGATTGGTTGAAGGCCGGAGCATGTGCAGTAGGAATCGGCAGCGCGTTATTGAATCAGAAAGCAATTGATGAAAATAATTTCCCGGTTCTAACTGAAAATGCAAGAGTTTTAATGCAGAGTATTAATTCTGCAAAATCATAAACTAATTCATATAAAACGGAAGATATTCAATGTCTAAAAAGGTTTTAACGTTCGGGGAAATAATGATGCGTTTATCTACATCCGGCTACACCCGTTTTGTTCAGGCGCAAAGTTTTGATGCGACTTTCGGGGGAGGGGAAGCAAATGTTGCAGTGTCTTTGGCTAATTTCGGTTTGGAAAGTTATTTTATTACCAAACTGCCTAAACATGAAATCGGGCAATCCGCAGTAAACCATCTCAGAAGATTCGGGGTTCATGATGATTATATCGTAAGGGGAGGTGAACGAATCGGAATCTATTTTCTTGAGACCGGGGCAAGTCAAAGAGCTTCGAAGGTAATTTATGATAGATCCTCTTCTGCTATCAGCACCATCAATTCCAGTGAAATAAACTGGGAAGAAGCTTTTACAAATGCAGCATGGTTCCATTGGACGGGAATAACGCCTGCACTGGGAAAAAATACCCAAACTGCTCTTTTCGATGCTTGTAAAATCGCAAAGAAAAAAGGAATAAAGATTAGCTGCGATTTAAATTTCCGTAAAAAATTATGGACGGAAAAAGAAGCTCAGTCTGTAATGAATCCTTTGATGGAATATGTAAATATCTGTATTGCAAATGAAGAAGATGCAGAAAAAAGTCTCGGATTAAAACCAAAGAATACGAATATTACAAAAGGCGAATTGAGTGAGGAAGGTTATGCGGAGCTTGCCGGTGAATTGAAAAGTAAATATGATTTTGAAGCTGTAGCAATTACCCTTCGCGAAAGTTACTCCGCTTCAAGAAACGGCTGGAGTGCATTGATGATTGATGATAAAGAATGCAAGAAAGCTTCTAGGTCTAAGAAATATGATGTGGAAATAGTCGATAGAGTTGGCGGCGGAGACTCTTTTGCAAGCGGATTAATTTTCGGACTGCTTACGAAAGAAAGTACTAAAGAAGCTTTAGAATTTGCGGCAGCGGCTTCATGCCTGAAACAGACTATTCCAGGAGATTTTAATCTCGTTTCCATTGAAGAAGTTGAAAAGTTAGCAAAAGGCGATGCATCCGGTAGAGTTGATCGATAATTATTTCTTGAAGGATCCTAAAAAGAAATGAATAATATTAATTTACATTTTATTGAAAATGAGAAAGTTGAATGGGAAAAGACCGGGGAAGGGATCAAAAGAAAAATTCTTGGATATGATCAGCATTTAATGATGGTGCTTGTACATTTCGAAAAAGATGCAGTTGGTTCGATACATAAACATCCGCACAGGCAGGCAACCTATATAGGGAAAGGAAAATTTAAAACTATTATTGCTGATAATGAAAAAATCTTGAAAGAAGGAGATTCTTTTTTTGTCTCTCCTGATATTGAACATGGGGTAACCTGTCTTGAAGAAGGAACATTAATTGACGTTTTTTCCCCACACCGAGAAGATTTCATAAAGAAATAAAAATCCCACTGAATCCCTGACTGATTCCCTTTGAAATAGTGGAATCCTGCTTTCCTTGTGGATTACTGCATTCTTATTTATATTTAATCTTAATAATCATAGAAGAATTTAAATAGGTGATGCTTGGATGCAGTAATAGCCGATCCCGTATTTCTAGTCAGGGAAGGTTTCAAGAGAATTGCTGATAATGTTAAGGATTTCTCGGTTAAAGGAGAAATTACAAAAGGCTCTGAATTCTGGAATAAAATCAAATCTTTAAAGCCTGATCTGCTGGTTCTTGATTATGACCATCCTGATTTTTTTGCAATTGATGATTTAAAAAAAATTGATGAGTATTCTCCCGGTACTAAAGTGCTCATTATTTCCAATCATAATAAGAAAGAAAATATTTTAAAGGCGATAAAAACAGGCGCGCTTGGGTATTTAACTAAAGAATGCGGAGAAGAAGAGATTATCGATGCTTTAGAAGCAGTTTCAAGAGGTGAAAAATTTTTCTGTAATAAAATCCTCGATGTTATCCTGGAAAAACATTTTACGGACGATAATGATGAGTGCAAACCTGCAACATTAAGCATGAGGGAAATCGAAATAATTAATTTAGTTGTTAAAGGATTTTCAAACAGAGAGATTGCCGAAAAACTCTTCTTGAGCATTCACACTGTCTACGCTCACAGGAAAAATATTATGAAGAAATTAAAAATTAAATCTCCGGTTGAATTGGTCCTTTATGCATTGAACTCCGGAATAACTGAATAATTGTAAAATCTTAAGCCTTCGTATTGCTTTTTCTCCCTGCATTTTCTCTCCGTACTTTTCATATTCAATTGAGACTAAAAACGATTAGCGGTATATTATGAGAAATAATTTTGAATTACATAGGAATTTTCGGTTTGAGGATCTTAGTAACAAACGATGATGGAATAGATTCCAGAGGAATGGAGTACTTAGTAAAAGCTCTCGAAGAAATCGGAGAGATTACAGTAGTGGCTCCCCTGAATGAACAGAGTGCAGTTGCTCATGGAATAACAATGCTTATTCCATTAAGAGTTCTCGAGTTCAACAAAAACGGGAAATTTTTCGGATATGCTGTTGACGGAACACCGGCAGACTGCGTAAAAATCGGGATTAGAAATATAATAAAACAAGTACCCGATTTAGTAGTTTCAGGAATCAACCATGGTTCAAATACTGCAATAAATATCATTTATTCAGGAACAGTTTCAGCCGCCAGAGAAGCGGCAATAATGGATGTTCCATCAATCGCTATATCAGTAACAAATCATATGGTAAAAGATTTTGTTTTTGCCGGAAAAATTGCCAAGATGCTTGCCCGGGAAGTAGTTGATAAAGGCTTGCCCCGCGGGACTCTTCTTAATGTAAATATTCCGGATGTTCCCGAAAGCGAAATAGCCGGGATTTTATTGACGAAACAAAGCAAGTCAAAATGGGATGATATTTATGAGCAGAGAGTCGACCCCTATGGAAGAAACTATTACTGGTTAACCGGAAACTTAAAAGAGGTGGATACTGAGATTGATACCGACCAGGCAGCCATAAAAAAGAATTATGTTTCAGTAACTCCTATTCATTTTGATCTAACGGACTATGCAGCCTTTGAAAAAATGAAAAGCTGGAAAATTGAGGAGCTTTTTAATGGAAAAAAAAATTAGCATACACCAAATTGATGCGTTCACAAAAAATCCCTTTGAAGGAAATCCTGCCGGAGTAACCTTCGGCGATGGTTTATCAAAAAACGAAATGCAGATGATTGCTAAGGAAATGAATCTCTCTGAAACTGCATTCATCTCAAAATCCGGTAAAGCCGATTATAATTTAAAGTGGTTTACTCCTGCTGTTGAAGTTCAGCTATGCGGACATGCTACAATTGCTTCTCTTCATTTTTTATCCGAACAGAATCTATTAAAAGATAATTCTGCTGTTAAGTTCGATACATTATCCGGAATCATAAAATGCCGAAAAGAAGGGGATAAATATTTTATGCAGATACCTCTATATCAAGTTGAATATTATAAAAAAAATCGTGCGCTAATTTTAGATGCACTTGGACTGAATGAAAAACACACCGATAAGAACATCCCTCTAATAAGGGTAGGGAACGGATATCTTTATGTTTATCTTAAAAAAATTTCCAGTGTAGAAAAAATAAAACCTGATGTCAACAAACTGCTGAAATTATCGAAAGGAGGAGATATTGACTGTTTTACAGTATTTACTTTAGAAACTCTCGATAGGGGAAACAACGCTCATTTGCGGTTTTTTGCCCCATATTACGGCATAAATGAAGATCCTGTCACAGGTTCCGCTAACGGGCCTCTTCTCCTTGTATTAAAAAAATTAGGTATGATAACTGCAAACACAGACGGAAATATTTCGGCAAACTTTGAGCAGGGAGATTTCATCGGAAGGCGCGGAAGAATCGGTGCTATATACTTGGCTAAAGAAAATGAACTTTACATCTCCGGTAATGCAGTTACGGTAATGAAGGGAGAATTATCCTACCCAAAAAAGGATAGTTAATGTCCGGCTTAGAAAAAATCAATCTTACTTTTTCATTCAATCCTGTTTATTTTTTCCTTTTCCTTATCCTAGCGGCGGTCTATTCGATTTATATTTATAGATTTACAGTCCCCCCGGTCAGCAGATC
This sequence comes from uncultured Ignavibacteriaceae bacterium, assembly GCA_964430095.1. GTDB lineage: Bacteria > Bacteroidota > Ignavibacteria > Ignavibacteriales > Ignavibacteriaceae > DATKLQ01. Next base: position 2,579 of record CAYSGP010000448.1, on the reverse strand, counting down.
AAAAAAAATAATTTTAATCTGCTTAAGATTGCTTGCACTGATTTTATTGATATTTATTGTATTCGAACCAATTTTGACCTTAACAAAAAAAATTAAATCTGAACCTCTCAGTATAGTATTTGTCGACAATTCAAGATCCATCAAAATCAAAGACGGAACAAAGAGGGAAGAGAATATAAAGGAATTTTTAAGAGAGCTCGATGAGAGCGGTTTAAGGGATAATCTAAATGTTTATACTTTCGGGACAAGAGTAACAAAAGCTGAGCTTTTTAACAGGAAGGAAAATGATTCATCAAATGCTTTGAATTTTTCCGAGGGGAGCAGCAATTTTTCAAATTTGTTTTCCGGGATTGAAAATACATTTGAAGACGTAGAGGGAAAGGAAAGAAACATTTCATCGATTGTAATTATCAGCGACGGAGTAATTACAGAGGGAGCCAGCCCTCTTTATACTGCTGAAAGATTAAATATTCCGGTGTTCACGATTGGGGTAGGTGATACTACCCATAGAAATGATTTAGAGATCAAGAATATAATCTACAACGAATTTATATACGCTGAAACTCCGACGTTAATAAATGTTTCCATTCAGAATACCGGCTTTGGAGAGCAGAATATTCTTTTAAGTCTATATGAAAATGAAAAACTGCTGGAACAGAAAGGAATAACATTAATCCGGGATGGAGTTCAGAGCCTAAATTTCGATTACACTCCAAAGACCAGCGGGGAAACGAAAATTACGGTACGAGCTACCGAACTTAAGGGAGAATTTACATTTGCAAATAATAAAAAAACGGTATTCCTGAATGTTATGAGCAATAAGATAAAAGTTTTAATCATTGCCGGCTCTCCTTCTGCCGATTTATCGTTTATAAAAGATGTTCTTAAGCAGGATGAAAATCTTACAATAAATTCTCTCACTTTTATTGCTCCTAACAAGTTTATCGAGAAAGGTAATACCGAGGAATTAATTGACAGTTCTAATGTTCTTTTCTTAATAGGTTTTCCATCGAAAGAAACTTCCCCCGGCATTATAACTAAAATAAAAAAGGAAATTTCTCAAAAAAATAAACCTTTCTTTTTCCTGCTGTCAGACGGAATTGATTTCACCAAAATGAGAACGCTGCAAACCGAACTGCCGTTTATTGCCGGGCAGACTGCAAGAGATTGGATTGAAGTCCAGCCGGTAATCTCACAGGATGAAAAAACTAATCCTCTTCTTCAGAACAATGCCCAGAATAATCTTTCAGCATGGGATAATCTTCCTCCGGTCTATCAATATTATATGGAACTTCGGGCAAAGCCTGAAAGCAATGTGCTAGCGAAAATAAAAGTGAATAATAATGTTATTAACAAACCTTTAATTGTAACAAGCAGATTGGGGAGCAGAAGCTCTGCTGCTGTTCTGGCAAAAGATATATGGAGATGGAAGCTGCAAACTGCCTCTAAGGATCTCGATTTGTTTGATAGATTTATACACAATAGTGTAAAATGGCTGAATACATCGGAAGAACAAAAACAAGTAACCATCAACACAACAAAGAAAATTTACTCTGCCGGCGAACCGGTTGAGTTTACTGCTCAGGTTTACGATCAGACTTTTAATCCTGTTTCAGATGCAGAGGTAAATGTAAATATAAATCAAATTAAAGGATCGGAAATACTTCTGAATTCTCTCGGAAGCGGGCTATATGAAGGAACATTCCAGGTACCTAAGACGGGTGATTATAATTTTTCCGGAACAGCATCTTCCGGCGGGAAAAGGATCGGAACGGATAAAGGGAGCTTCAATGTAGGCGAAATCGATATAGAAATGATGAATCCGGCAATGGATTATGAATTTCTATCCGCACTGGCAAATTCAACCAACGGGAAATTTTTCTATGCACCGGATTACGGAAATTTATTTAATATTCTAAAAAACCTGACAAAGAAATCCGTTACCGAAAAAATAAAAACTTCTGAAATTAATCTTTGGTCAAATGAATGGCTGATGGCACTAGTGATTCTTCTTTTAGGAATTGAATGGTTTTTGAGGAAAAGAGCAGGGATGTTGTAAAGGCCTAACCCCGCCCCTTCCCAAAGGGAAGGGCGGAACCTAAGAAATAGGAAAAAAGTAACTAAAAAATTTAAATTCTGTTATATCTAATTTCTGCAAAGGATTATTAAATATATATTGAAAGAATTTACAATAAGCTTTTTTGACTTTTTCCTGCCTCGTTTTTGTCCGGCTTGTCAAAGAAGATTAAACACCGGCGAAAAATATGTTTGCACGGAATGCCTTAGTAAAATTAAACTTGCCGATGAAGAAAGGATTGCTGCAGAATTCAAAAGGAAGTTTGAACAGGACAGGATAATTTCCGGATTTTCTTCTATTTATGTTTTTGAAAAAGATAAGGAGCTTCAAAGCATTATCCATGCTTTAAAATATAACCAGAGATTTCTTACCGGAAAATTTTTTGGAATGCAGATTGGAAGATATTTAAATTCGTTTTTTAAACGTTGGGAAATAAATTTAATCATTCCGGTTCCGCTTCACTCCCTAAAAAAAGCAGAAAGAGGTTATAACCAGTCATTGT
>CAYSGP010000447.1:0-5002 GCA_964430095.1 uncultured Ignavibacteriaceae bacterium | reverse complement strand
CCTTTTGTCTATGTCAACTTATCCGGTAACAGGGAATGATCGCTGGCTCGATATGAGTTATACAACTTATATAGTTTTAAAAAAAGGCACCGATCCGGTTATCTTTCAAAAGAAGTTGAAAAGTATTGTGAATGACTATGTGGGGCCGCAAGCAGAATCGGTTCTCGGAATCCCGTTCCGGGAATTCCTTAACAAAGGCAATAAGTGGGATTTTTATCTGCAGCCGTTAACATCAATTTATTTATACTCTCAAAGGGAGTATGAAATTGACAAGAACACTGAATGGGCTAACCAAAACAGAAGCAATATTGATTACGTTTACATATTCTCAGCGGTTGCCTTTTTCATTCTGCTTCTAGCCGTCATAAATTTCATAAATTTGACTACCGCCAGGTCTGAAACCAGGTCTAAAGAAGTCGGGATAAAAAAATCACTCGGTTCGAACAAGACGAAGTTAATAGGACAGTTTCTTACCGAATCAATTATGGTCGCACTGCTCTCGGTTCTCATATCAATTGTTCTTATAGAAATTATTCTGCCGTTCTTTAATCAATTAGCCGGGAAGAATCTAAAGCTCGAGTTATTCAGCAGTGTATATACAATTCCCGGTTTGATACTGTTTGCCGTCGTTATCGGAATACTTTCGGGCAGTTATCCCGCCTTTTATCTTTCATCATTCAAACCTGTTCATTTATTCAAGTCAGGCTTCGAAAAGAGAATTACAAAGAGCACATTAAGAAGCGGGCTTGTTGTTGTACAATTTACTGTTTCAATTGCATTAATAATTGGTACGATAATTATCAGAGATCAGACCAATTACATGCAAAATGAAAACCTTGGTTTTGACAAGGAATACCTGTATACAGTAACAAATTTCGGAGTACCTGAAAACATATTACATGTAATTGAACAAGAATTATTGAAGAATCCGGATATTATTTCATTAACCAATTCCTCCATTATGTTTTTCCCCGGGATTCCCGGCGACGGTTATTCGTATAATGAAAGACAGGTTTCTAGCGCTATATCCAGTCAATATCTGGATGTCGATTATAATTTTTTGAAAACATTTAAAATACCGCTGGTTCGGGGGCGTTTCTTTTCAGAAGAGTTCCCTTCGGATACGTCGTCGGTAGTAATAAACGAAGCTATGAATAAGGAGTGCCTGCCTGCCGGACAGGCAGGCGGGAATGAAGATCCTGTCGGTAAAGAATTAATTCAGATTGGACAATCAAAGACATATAAAATTATCGGCGTAATTAAAAATTTTAATTATCAGTCACTTCATGAACAAATTAAACCGCTGGTGCTTTTTTTAAGTCCGGTAAACCAGGCGGCAAGTATACTAACTATCCGGATATCTTCGGAAAATATTAAGAATACAATAGAATTCATTAATAGTACCTGGAAAAATTTCACCGGCGGAGAAGATATTTATTCTTCTTTTATTGATCAGGATTTAGCCCGTCTTTATAGATCTGAAGAGAGGGCAGGCACAGTTGCCGCCGTGTTTTCAGCTCTTGCAATATTTATTGCATGTCTCGGGTTGTTCGGATTAGCCTCCTTTATTACAGAACAAAGGAAAAAGGAAATCGGTATACGAAAAGTGCTGGGGGCTTCTGTTTTCGAATTAATAACTATGTTATCGAGAGAATTCACCAAATGGGTTTTAATTGCAAATATAATAGCCTGGCCTCTTGCTTATTATTTTATGAATAAATGGCTCCAGAATTTTGCTTATCGAATAAATGTAAATTGGTGGTTATTTCTAATAGCGGGTTGTATCGCACTTATCATTGCATTGTTAACAATTAGCTTCCAGGCAATTAAAGCGGCTACTGCAAACCCGGTGGAGAGCTTGAGATATGAGTAGTCCCATCCCCGTCCCTTCCCCAAAGGGGAAGGGCAATACGTTCTAAACCCTTATTAAGTTAAAGGGTGTTTGAAAAGTCCTCCCCTTTGGGGAGGATTTAGGAGGGGCTAATAAAAGCAGCAACGGCAAACCCGGTGAGAGTTTGAGGTATGAATAAATGAAAGGTCATCAAAAGTCAAAACTTTTGGCCTCTGAATTTTGACTTTTTACAAAAACCATGCATTCAAGCATTAAGCGAAGGAGGTATAATTAATGTTCTCAAACTACTTCAAATCGATTTTCAGGGAGTTTGGAAACAATAAATTCCTCTCCTTAATTAAAATTCCGGGACTCTCTTTCGGCGTTGCCTGTGCAGTTGTAATTATTTCCCTGGTTATGAATTTACTTTCGTTTGATAATTTCCATCTTAAGGGGGATAGAATTTACACCGCATTTACAAAATCTACTTATAAAACAACAGGGGAAAGAATTTCTGCAACAATGACCGCTAAACTTGGCCCGGCATTAAAGGAGGAAATACCCGAAGTCCGTAATACTGCTACGGTTACCAGAGCAGGTGAAGTACTGTTCATAGTAAATAATAACAAAATTAAGAGAAAAGGAATAAGGTCTGAAGAATCTTTATTCTCAATATTTTCTTTTCCGATAACATCTAGAACAGGAAATTATATTCTTGAACCCGGCTCAGTCGCATTATCTGAGTCACTTGCAGAAATACTGTTTGGGAATAGAAATAATGCACCTGGTAAAACTGTGCTGATCAGGGAAAACAGCGGCAGGAAGGAATATATCGTAAGCTGTATTTTTAAGGATGTCCCTGAGAATTCGTCACTTAAATTTGATTTTGTTTTACCCCTTGAGGAAAAAATAAATGAGAATCCCGCTGCCTATGATTGGGGCAATTCATTTGCTGATGTATATATTGAAGTGAATAAAAATATAGAAATCAACCAGCTTAATTATAAATTAAAAAATTTTATTACCCGTCATAACCCTTACTCAAAAGAGGAGTTATTCCTTTACAGGTATGATAATGTCGTGCTGGATAATCCGCAGGCTCCCCTTAAAGTTATTATTGTTATAAAGATTCTGCTTTTCATCGGCATAGCCATATTGCTGATAGCTTGTATAAACTATATCAATATTGCCGTATCACAATCAGTAAAAAAAGCCAAAGAAGTCGGGTTAAGAAAAATGGCAGGCGCCGGCAGAGTTTCTCTCATTTTCCGCTTCCTTGGAGAATCTTTTGTAACCACACTGCTTTCTGTAATGCTGTCATTATTTATTGCTGAAATAATTATATCAATAATGAGTGAAAGCTTTGCTGAAATAATCAGGATGCATATTCCTTTTGAAAATACTTCATTCCTGGGGGTCCTGCTTCTGATGACAATTATTCTTACTATTATCTCAGGGCTGTATCCCGCAGTTTATCTCTCATCCTTTTCACCTATAAAAGTAATAAAGGGAACAACCGGTACCGGAAATAAAACTTTCACATTCAGGAAAATATTAATTGTTTTTCAATTTATTGCTTCATCCATGTTTATTGTCGTTGCAATAATTATCCACGAGCAAATTAAATACATAAGAACCAAGGACCTGGGGTTGGATATAAAAGCAATTGTAAGCTTTGAGCTCCCCGAAAGTATTCGTGAACACGCTCCGGAATTTAAACGTGACTTAGCCGCTATAACCGGGATTAAAGATTTTACCTTTGCCAATTCCCTGCCGATAGGTGTTTATAATTCTACCAGCAGTCCGTGGTGGGAAGGTAAACCTCAGAATTTAAATGATCAAATCTGCATCCTGCAGGTTGATGAAAATTTTGCCGGGACTTTCAATATTAAAGTTAAAAAAGGAAGATCATTTGCAGGATTATTCGATGACATTGGGAATTTTTTAATAAATGAACAAATGGCTGCATTGATGAGAAAAGATAATCCGGTAGGTGAAAAACTTTCGTTCTGGAAAAGAGATGGTATTATTACCGGGGTGATAAATGATTTCCACATTCAGGATTTTAATTATGGTATAAAACCGCTAATAATTATCCTTGATTCATCAAAAGCTTACAATGCGTTTATAAAAGCTAGCGCCGGGCAATTACCATCTGTAATTCCGGAATTAAAATCAATATTCGAAAAGTATGAAAAGGATTATCCGTTTGAATATTCATTTTTAGATGAGGATTTTGTTAAAAATTATAAAGACATTGAAATTCTGGAAGGCCTGGCAGGAATATTTTCATCATTTTCTATCATTATTTCATGTCTTGGTTTGTTTGGTTTAACTGCACTTACAGTGAATCAGAAAACAAAAGAGATTGGAATAAGAAAAGTGCTTGGTTCTTCTGTTGCAGGTATTGTGTCTTTATTATCAAAACAAATGATGATCCTGATAATAACTGCATTCTGTATTTCTGTTCCTTTCAGTTATATAATTATGAAAGAGTGGCTGCAGATTTTTGCATACAGAACTGATGCAGGATTAAGGGTTTTCGTTTTTTCATTTATTACAGTTATAGGTATTGCCTTTTTAACAATCATATCTTTAGCAGTTAAAGCGGCAAAAGCTAATCCGGTAGAATCTCTGAAATATGAGTAATGCCTAATAGCTAAAGCACAAAATGCATTGCAGAAGTAAGCTGCGGGTTTATTAAAAATATTTTATAAAGAAGGGAGTATAAATGGGAAAATTTATTAGAAAAGCTTTTCACCTATTTTTAATTATTTTAATTAGTGGAATCTCTTTTGCCCAGGACACCACCATCATTCCTGATTTAACCAAAATAGTTAGTAATGAAGGTTGGAAGTTATCTAACCGTGATGTCAGCATTAGAACTGAAAATCAAACTGAATTTGTTTTTTTTAATGCTCGAGAGGGGGATGGCCTGGCATGGCTTGAAGGTTTTGAATTTACTAACGGGATTATTGAAGCCGATATAAAAGGGAAAGATTTACAGGGAAGCAGTTTTGTTGGCATCGCTTTTCGCGGAGTAGATGAGCAAACATATGATGCAGTATATTTTCGTCCTTTTAATTTTAAGAGTGAAGATCCTGTCCGCAAAGGGCATGCTGTTCAATATATTTCGCAACCAACCTATACATGGAAAAGACTCCGCGAAGA
>CAYSGP010000446.1:0-3225 GCA_964430095.1 uncultured Ignavibacteriaceae bacterium | reverse complement strand
ACTCTCCCCCAAAAGTCGTCAGGGTCAGGCAGCAATGTCTGCTCCTGACGACCTTTTCTACCGTTTTTCCCCGGAATTTTTCTTAAAGAATTTTAAAAAATATTTTTTATTCTTATTTTAAAGTTAATGAGAATGAATTTTTGTAAATCCGGAATTTCTGTAATCAGGCAATCTTGGTAATGGGGAAACTTCGGCTATTTGCAGTTCTATTTTTTTTCTATTCAATTTCAATTTACCCTCAGGATCACACTTCAAAAGAAATTGTGCTTAAAGAAGGCAACTGGGAAAAAGTCGAACTGAGTCCAGATTCCACTATTCCCTTAATTGATTTATCCATTTCATTCGACAACAAAGCTCTGCTCATAAAGGCATCTGTAAAAGATAATCACTTTAAAGACGGGGAGAAGAGTTGGCGGCACGGGGACGGTTTTTATATAAACTTTACAGTACCTTTGAATTCATCCGAAAACAGCTCCGACAAATTCCACGGCTTTGGATTTTCACTAGTAAATAAAAAGCCGGTTTCGGTTCTTGTAAATAAAGACGGACAATATTTTCCCAAGCTGGCTGCCCCTCCCCTTCCCTTAATAAAAATCGGCAGCACTGATTCCAGCGGAATTAAAACGGCGGAATATTTAATACAGATCCCCTGGAAAAATGTTTATCCTTTTGATCCTTTGAAGGATTCAAGAGCAGGGATAAATATTGTTTACATTAGTCAAGCCGACTCCATCCAGGCCGCAGGCGGGAATTCAAGAATAATTAAAATGGCGGCGGATGATAATAATTACGATACCGAGCTTACTAATTTCAGGAAATTTATCCCGCTGAAATTCGTGATACCTCCGAAATCCGTTTTAAAAATTGCAGGTAAGCTGGAAAACAGGATAATAGACGGGAAAAAAAACAGAGCTAAGTTATGGGTTCATTCTCCAAAGAATAAAACAATGAGATTCAGGCTGAAATTGAGCTCAGATAAAGACAGCCTTATTTCAACAAAATATTTTACCAAAAGATTAAGTACCGGTTTAAATATTCTTAACCAAACTATTTCTCTCCCAAAAAAGGACGGCTTATTTAAAATAAATATCTCCATTAATGATTCGGTCCAATGGGAAGAGGCAGTTATAAAATACAGGCCGCAGAGAATTTCCCAAACACCGCCTGTTATAGAACTTCTCAGTCACACTTCGCATAATAAATTTATTGATTTCGGATGTGATGTTTTAAACTACCATATTGAAGAAATCGGGAAGGAAATTGAGAGCTTCGATGAGAGAAAAGATATTTACCAGCTGCAGGAAAAGTTCAATGATCTTGATTCTTTAATTGAATTATTTACGACCGAAAAAACAATTCTCAGAAGCGGTTTTTTAAACTCTGCATTCAGATCGGTTATCGATTCCACTCTTCAGCCTTTTTCGCTGGTGCTTCCGGAAAACTTTGATCCTGCCGAAAAGTATGATCTACTGCTGGTGCTGCACGGGAGCGGAGTTAATGAAATTGATATTGCAAAAAACACTGCTGCCGGACTGCAGAATGAAAATTTGATTATTGCCGCGCCGCGCGGAAGAGATTTGAGCTCATGGTACACAGGCTTGACTGAAAAAGATATTATCGACCTTACACATTATTTGAAAATTCTTTTTAGAATCGAGAAAACATTTTTGTACGGATTCTCGATGGGCGGCTACGGCGTCTGGCGCTTAGGTATGCTTTATCCTCAAATGTTTTCAGGAGGAATTGTAATTTCAGGAATCCCTTTCAATCCAAGAGAAGAAAGTGCTGTAAATGATATGAACAATTACCTGGATAAAGAAAGAAAACTTGATTACCTGGTAATTCAAGGCAACAATGATAATTCGCTTAAGATAAATTATACCGATTCTTTTATTGAAAAATTAAAAAATCACGGCTATAAAATTGATTATATCAGGATAGACGGTGCCGGTCACGGGAATTTCAGCACAGCAGAATATGTTAATGATTGGCTGAAAAAATTTACTAAGACTAATTAATTCTCCAGGTATTCCCATTACTTGATATCCTGTCACGGTACATTCGTGGCAGTTGCGGCAATGCAGAAGTAATGGCAATTCAGTTGCGGATAATTCTGATAAAAAGAACATTCGGAATGAGCTCCTCTCTGCATCACAAATTATTCCCGCTCAATTGAAGATATTTTAACCGTTCGAATTCTTTCAAGCTGACACACCTTTACCATTTAAGAAATTTCTGGAAAAAATTGCAATTATCTTTTCATGCTAAATAAGATAAAATCATTATTTAAATTTCTCCGGGATAATCTTAAATCCAAATACCTTATCGGAATTTTGCTGCTTGCTGCAATATTAAGATTTCCAGGAATTTTTTGGGGGATCCCGGTATTTGATTCCATGGTTCAGGGTTATCATCCTGATGAACCAAAAATAATTAATGGAGCCTTAAAATTTCCGCATCATATTCTGACGAATAATGATCTCCGGTATCCTACTTTTTATCATTACTTTTTAGGAGCTCTTTCAATACCGGCTAAAATAATCTTCAAAGTTTCAGGCTGGCCGGAGGAAAAATATCAAATCTTCTTATCAATTTTTGCAAGGTTTATTTCAATTCTTTTAGGAATAGGAGCAGTTTTTCTCACTTTTATTCTTGCAAAGAAACTTTACAATGAAAAAACAGGACTGCTGAGCGCACTATTTCTCTCTTTATCTTTTTACCATGTCCAGAATTCAAGCTGGGCAACATTAGATGCGGCAAACTCTTTTTTCCTTATACTCACGGTTTTACTTGCATTTAAGCTGTATGAAAATCCTTCATTAAAGTTTTATATAATGACCGGAATTTCACTCGGTATTTTAACCGGTACAAAATACAATGGAATTGTTGTCCTCTTTTTAATCCTCATCTTGCATTTTTTAATTTTTATTAATAACAAAAATATTTCTGCTTCAATTGCTCAAGCAATTTTTTCAAAGAATCTTTGGATATTACTTTTCACTGCAGGAATTGTTTTTATTCTGACTACTCCCGGCATAATTTTGAAACCTGAGGAATTTAAAGCTTCAATGTCGGAGTTGATTAATCTTGGAGCAGGTAAAAAGTATAGAGTTATCTCTGATTACTCCTTTTATTTCTCAATTATTAAGAATTATTTTACCGCAACTGATCCTTTCTTAACTGCCGCAATGATTCTCGGTTTAATTTTTCCTCTGCATAAATCAT
>CAYSGP010000445.1:0-2737 GCA_964430095.1 uncultured Ignavibacteriaceae bacterium | reverse complement strand
TCAAAGCACTATCCAAATAAATTACGATTTGCTTAATCCTTTTTCGTGGAAATATCGTTCAGAGTATTTCCAATATAATACAAAACGTCATTGAAATCCTTTTTGAATGTTTCCCAACTATCTTTTCCTTCATACTTATATTCATTAAGTTTTTTCCTTAGCTCAACATTTCTTTGTTCCAATTCTATAACTTCCTTTTCATATCTAGCTTTGGATTTTCCGCTGGCTGTTTTAATCAATGCTTTGAAATCACTAATTTTCTTTTCGTTAGCACTAATTATTAATTCAGCATCTGTCTTAAATTGCTGCCACTCCTTCTCATATTGAGCCCGTGCATCCATCAATTCCTGATTTGCTTTTTTTACATTTTCTTCAGCATCTTCTACCTTTTCTCTATTGTTGTTACAACCTGTAAATAATGACCCTGCCATGAACAGGATAACTGCTGCGATGAAATATTTGTTTTTCATAATTCTCCTTTTGAATTGTTTAGGAATATTTATGTTATTTTATTTAATAAACCGGAAACTCACATATTTATAGCACAATAAATTTCCGGCTAACTACCCTCTAATATTTAGAAATTATTTTTTGAACTTCTTCTTTAGTTTTTCCAAGCTTTTTTTGTAACCTGCCCAATAGTTCTTCTTCTTTACCTTTTATTAATAGCAAATCATCATCAGTAAGGTTTGCATACTTTTGTTTTAGCTTACCGGATGCTTCATTCCAATTTCCTTTAATTTCCAATTTATTCGTTTGTTAATCCTTTGCAATTGATAAATAATTTATTTTATAGTTTCTTTTAATTATAATCTATGATATTAAATAATTCTTGATTGTTCAATCGAGCAAAAGGATGAAAAAAGGATTAAACCTTATGGTGATTTTATCGATTATTATTCATGATGAGATATAGTGGTCTTAGGAGGGAAAATAGATATCAGGACTCTTAAATGATTAATTAACTAAAAACCATTTATTTATATGTTATTATTTTTAAAAAAATTCCCAGCTGTATATTAATGAAAATGAAGTTTACAGCTGGGAGGGAGAGAGATATGATGTACTGCAATGATATAGAGATATGTCTCACAGATCAATCGTCCAAAGAGATGAAAATGAGATTACATCTTTTAGTGTAGAAAATTCCACAGTGATCAAACCTTTGAAGGGAACTACATAAAGAACAATAAAATAATTCTTATTTCTCACTCAAACACCCTTAAGAAAATCACTTCGTGATACTTCGTACAATTATTGGCAAATTCAAAATAAAATTAGTAACCGCTGGTCATTCAGCGGGTTAGTTGCAAAGTCGTTAAGCGGCATGAACTGTCGATTTACTGGTAGTAATTTATATGGATCAAGTTTTAATAATATTACGTATGACCAGTAACTCAGATTTATGTTCACGGATGATAGTGGGATGGTTTTTAGATATAATCATTATAATAATTCCACCAACTTCTATTATAACCTAAATAAGAGTCAAATTTCCATTTGTTTTTGTTAGTTATTATTACATTTCTTTTATACATAGTAAACCTTTGATTAACGGTATAACGGCCTGCGGTTAACCCGCAGCTGGACATATTTGATAAATTATTTATTTGCAAACAACAAAACAATTCAGTAAACCTTAAATCAACCTCGCTGGAAAGGCTGTCGGGTTGAATTTCCCATAAAGGCTCCTGCCTTTATTCATTAAAACAGTGGATGGCATTTTAATTTTTTAAAGCTTAGCTCCATTGATTACCTTTAATCAAATAAAGATCATTCAGGAAGCGGATAAATCCTTTTAATGGATATGATTACCTTAAGAGATTCTAATATGCTTAACTATGGGTAATAAGACATTTGATATGATCCCCATATTCCCTAACAACGATTCTCCCATTAAAAAAACCTAAAATCTTAAATTCTTTGGCAAACTAACTCAATTTTTAATAATTGGCAAGGTTTATATGTAGAAAGTAATAATATCGTGGAAAGTGGGAAAACTTCTCAGGCATTTTCCATTCTGCAGATACATCAGCAGATGAAGAACCTCAAGAAACGGAAGTACTATGGGTTATTCATATTTAACAAAGTGAAATCTAGTACACGAACAAGAGTTGCTAAAATGCAGAGATTCCTTGAAACCTACTGAAGCTTTACAGAAAAATTAAAGGTTAAGTAAAAAAGTTGATTGCATGTAGCGTTTAAAAAAATAAAAAAGCCGAAAACATACGTTTTCGGCTTCTGTAGAACGTGTAGCGGGGGCAGGACTTGAACCTACAACCTTCGGGTTATGAGCCCGACGAGCTACCAATTGCTCCACCCCGCGATATTTAGAAAACAAATATAGGTATTGAAGTCAGGGTTGTCAAATTGATGTGTTTGAACAACCTTCCGATTTCGCGCTGCTTTTAATAATTACTATCCGAATTGAAACTAGAAATAATTCCATCCGATGCCTGGGAGCGTGCATGAAGTTCGTTTAATTTCTGTATAATTCTTAGAATTCCGCTTCTTTTTTCCTCAATAATTTCTTGAATAAAATTATGCACTTCCGGGAAATTACATTCTTCGGATAATGATTCATAGTATCTGACAATAGAAGCTTCTTTCCGTAAAGCTTCATTCAGCATCGCACAAGTGTTTTTGCATGTGCGCATGCAATTTATTTCGCTTCTTTTCATATTTTCATTTAATTCCATAATACCCCTTTAAATTTTAAACTCAGTTCTCTTTTTTT
>CAYSGP010000444.1:0-3038 GCA_964430095.1 uncultured Ignavibacteriaceae bacterium | reverse complement strand
AATTTCCTCAATAACGGATCACAGCAGAATTCCTTGGTCAATGCGGTAAAAGAAAAACTTGTATTGCTTGGACTTACGCCGGAACAAATAAAAAAACTTGAGTCAACCGGTCAGGCGGATTACAGCTTTACATATTATTCTCCCATAGGCGGAACAGTGATTGAAAAGAAAGTGCAGGAAGGAATGTACATAAATGAAGGAACTCCGTTTTACGAAATTGCAGATCTGTCAACACTTTGGAATATCTCAGAAGTATATGAAAATAATTTATCCGGAATTAAACGCGGCAATAAAGTGAAGCTTCATTTGACCGCATATCCCGGGGAAGAATTTGAAGGGACGGTAGATTTTATTTATCCGATTATAAATCAGCAGTCCAGGACTGTAAAGGTTAGAAGTGTTTTTATAAATAAAGGAAATAAATTAATGCCGCAGATGTACGGTGAAACAGTTTTCAGTAGTTCCTCAGGAAAGGGCTTACTTGTTCCTGCTGACGCAATAATATTTACAGGAAAGAGAGCGGTTATTTGGATAAAAACCGGGAATGGCTTGTTTGAGGCGCGGGATGTTAAAGTCGGTGAAAAATATAATGATAAATATCAAATTCTTTCAGGATTAAAAACGGGTGATGAAGTTGCGGCTACAGGAGGATTTTTAATTGATTCGGAAAGTCAGTTAAGATCCGGAGCAGCCTCACCTCATCAGCATGGAGATGCAAAAATAAAGGATGAATCGGATCATTCATCCTACCAAATAGAAAAAAAGGAAGAAAAGGAAATAGTTCGAGGCAGAAGCGTTAAAGTCTCTTCAATAGATAAAAATAAAGACGGGAAAGTTTATCAATGTCCTATGGATTTTGAAGTAATATCGGATAAGCCGGACGTTTGCCCGGTTTGCTCAATGGATCTGGAAGAATTTTCAGTGGAAGAAGCTCAAAAGAATTTAGTTGAATAAAAGTAAAAAGGAAAAAGGAAAAAGGAAAAAGATGCAATTCTTTTAAAATTAAATGTAACAAAGCAGCAAGAAAAATATCTTAACTTTAAATTAGAAAATGTCAATCAAAAGGAGATAAAATGTTGGTTAGAAAAATGTATTTTGGAATAATTTTAGTTTTTACTTTTTCATTATTTGCAGTTTCAAATCCCCAAAGCAAAGTAACGGAAAAAGAAAAAACAAAAACTGAAATGAAGCAGATAGAACATAAAAACTCTGCAATGAATGTTAATAAAGCAGCATCGGAAAAACCTTGGAATGAAGTATGCCCTGTAAGAGGCGGACACGTGGATGTTAAAGTTAATCCTGTTGAATACAGCGGCAAATACTTTGGCTTCTGCTGCGGAGGCTGCGATGCTGAATTTGAGAAAGAACCGGGAAAGTATTCTAAAAATTTAAGCGATGACGGAAAAAAATTTATAGGGGAAAAATCTTAAATTTAAATTGAATGGAAATAATAGCCGGTTTAGGTTTTATAAGTATAATCGCTTTTTTTGCAGTAAGAAAATTTAAAAAGATCAATGAAAAAAATGACTGCTGCAAATAAACCCTGTTAATGTTTTTTCTTTTTTGATTATCTTTACTCAACTGTTCAATCAAAACTTAGGCAAATTCGATGAAGAGAGATTTTATAGCTCTTTTGTTTTTCTGTTTATTTATTTTTAATTCCTGCAGCAATCCGTCTGAAAATGACCTGAAGGATGACAATAATCAAACTAATTGGGTAATGGTTTGGAACGATGAATTCAGCACTCCGGGATCGCCAGATCCTCTAAAATGGAATTATAATGTAGGCGGAGACGGATGGGGAAATAATGAACTTCAATATTATACTGAAAACCGGTCTGAAAATGCCAGAGTTCTGCAGGATTTTTTGGTTATCGAAGCCAGAAGAGAAAGTTATGAAGGCAGGAATTATACTTCTGCAAGATTAGTTTCCCGCGGAAATGGAGACTGGACTTACGGCAGGTTCGAAATTCGTGCTGTTCTGCCGACCGGAAGAGGAACTTGGCCGGCCTTATGGATGCTCCCGACAGTCTGGAATTACGGAAATGGCGGATGGCCTGATAACGGTGAAATTGATATTATGGAGCATGTTGGTTATGATCCTGGCGTTGTTCACGCCTCAATTCATACAGGTGCATACAATTGGCCTGAAAATACTCAAAAAACTTCTACAATAAATTTATCCGGTGCTCAAACAAATTTTCATGTTTATGCTATGGAATGGTATCCTGACAGCTTGTGCATATTTGTTGACTCTACTAAATATTTTACATTTCACAAAGAAAGCGATGACTGGAGAGTCTGGCCTTTCAATAAAAACTTTCATTTTATTTTAAATATTGCAGTCGGCGGTAATTGGGGAGGGCAGCAGGGTATTGATGATGCTATTTTTCCCGCCAGGATGCTTATTGATTATGTGAGGGTTTATAAAAAGGAAGAATGACTTTTGCAGCTTCTTCCTATAATAATTTTATTTAGAGATTTCTTTTGAAAAACATTACGGATGAAGAATCCTATCAGCCTGTAACGTGCACCTTTTTTTTATCGCTTAAATAAAAAAAATTAAGATACAATAAGGATAAGTAATAAATGAATATAAGAATTATTCTTATATCTGTAATTATCCTGTTTCCAGCCTATATAATTAGCCAGGATGAAAAGTACGAGCTCGATGAAATAATAGTAACTGCAGGCAGAATTTCAGTTTCATTTAATGAATTGACAAGGAGCGTTTTAGTATTAAACCGGGAAGAAATAAAAAATTTACCTTCTGATAATGTTCATGATGTACTGCAGTATTCAGGCAGTGTAGATATCAGGCAAAGAGGTTTATTCGGTGTGCAAGCCGATGTAAGCATCCGGGGCGGTACATTTGATCAGTCTTTAATTTTAATCGACGGAATGAAAGTCAATGATCCGCAGACCGGGCATCATAATTTAAATTTGCCGGTTTCTTTGGGAGATGTAGAAAGAATTGAAATACTTAAGGGGCAGGGTTCAAGAATGTTCGGACCAAATGCATTCAGCGGGGTAATAAA
>CAYSGP010000443.1:0-3533 GCA_964430095.1 uncultured Ignavibacteriaceae bacterium | reverse complement strand
TAATTCGATCTTGGCTTGTCACTTAAGCCATGCCCGCGTTGATCCGGGGCTATAATTCTATATTTATTACCATAATGCTTCATAAAATCTACCCATGTTTCACCTCTGCCCCATCTTCCATGAAGGCAGAGTATTGCCGGTCCGTTTGTCTTTGTATCCCGGTAAAATATATTGATGCTGTCCGGTTTTGCAACAGACCTATAAATCTTTACAGCGCTCATCCTCTGACTTATTACTTATATAATATTTTATGCTCTTTAAAAAAATTTTTCATCCCGGATTTGTAACTGCGGCTCAATTAGAACGCATCGAAGACGCATTCACTGTTGAGGGAATTATCAGGTGAATTTTATTATCTCAAAAGAATATTTTTATTCAGTATCCCATTGATAAGCACCTGTTATATGGCAAACCACTTATTGACTGAAGTTTTGATTATATTTTTTATTAATACTTCTCTGGTATATAATGGTAATTTATCATTGTTATCTTACTTGAATTCGTTTACACTAAAATCAATAATCAAATCATCAATTAATAGCTCCACATTTATTAAACGATTTTTCCCTACTTTTTCAGATTTTGTTTCATATCCCATTGATGAAAATTCTAATTCATATTCCTCCCCAGGAACAGGTATACTATACCATCCATCTTTGTCTGTCATAGCGCCAACACTCGTACCTTTAACTAAAACTAGTGAACCTTCGATGGCTTTATCGTTTGATTTATCACTTAAATATCCGGTAACAGTAATTTCCTGTTCATTTCGATTATTATTTTCGGAGTTAAACTCGATAGGCATAATAACTTTAACACTTACAGTTCTTCCCCATTGAATTGCTGGCTGCCAGCCATTAATAAGTTTTGTAACTCTAACAGCTTCCGAATCACATTTTGTATCAATGCCACGCAAGATTTTTATATTTTCCACTTTTCCTTTTTCATTTACTATATAACTTAAAGTTACAACGCCCGAAATATTTTCCTTTTTTGAATCTTCTGGATAAGAAAGGTTTTGTGCAATAAAATCTTTAAGTGCACTTAATCCACCAGTATAAACAGGTGTGGTAACGGTTCCGTGAAATTCTTGAGAAAAGCAATTTTCAGATATTAAAAAACTTACTACTAAGAAACCCAACCAAAAATGATATCGAATTTTCATTTAACACACTCCTTTTAACTTTGGATATTAATTTGTTACTAGACTGCTGCGATAGTTTAAATTTGTTGCGTTATAACTAGTAATTAAGCCGAACTATTTTCTTATAATAAACTTGTGCTTTTTATAGAATCTCAGTTTGGTATGCTCTTCTACAGAAATTCCCTGTCTCTCTTTATTTCGGTATTATGTTTTAGAGTTATCGGAAAAATAGGGGAGTGTACCCAATCCCTTTTTGCCCTTTGATTATCAGTTAAAATTTAACTCATAAATTCAAAAGATTCAATAAAAATTTGGCCATTTGGATGCTGTATAGAGGATGCCGGATACTGGATGAGATTAAACTGAAGTTATTTTATTTCGGACAGTTATTGCAGGAAATGAACCCGACGGTTATGAGTTGATTTTATCTTAATAATAATTTTGCTCAACAAATCTTTTCCAGCTTAAATTTAAATCTTCCTTAACAAGAAAATCTGATTTCCTTAATATTTCAGATAATATTTCTCTTCCTTTTAATTTGACAATAAAATCTATAAAGATAAATGAGAACAAATCCGGGGCTGTAATTTCATTATAATCTTCTAATAATTGCTCAATGCTTGGAATAAAATTAATTTGTTTTACATATTTCGCAGCTGCAGATTTATAAAAACCATACGATGAATAAAACGAAGCTATCCCTTCATCAATAAATATAGGCGGAGTTTTTTCCAAGTTATCAATTAGGATATGAACATACTCGTGGATTAACAGCATTAATCTATCTTCATATGTCATACTGTCAATTTTAATTTTTGCCGAAGGTGATACGATTTGAATTTTCCCGCTGCCGGAAACTGCAGGACTGTTCCTTAAATCAGGATTCATTATATTTTTGTTATATTCTTCCTGGCTTGGGTATATTTCTACCGTTATAGGATTGTTAAGTTTTAGATTTAATTCTGCACAAATCCCGGGGAGATTGGTTTCCGTTGCATTAATTAAGTCGTTAATGGTATTTACATCATTCTTACAATACCGAAAATTTCCAAATTTAGTTTCTTTTGCATAATCTAAGGTTTGAGAGCTGCAATTGCACGGCAACAAAGATATAAACAGTAAAATCAATACGTTAATTATTTTCATTTATCTTTATTGTCTACTGAAACGCTCCAAAGGAATGCCTGCGGCAAAAAGGATTTCTTTGGAGAACTGCTTGTCAGAACTAGGGACTAAGAAATCCGGCCAAAGAGGACACAGCTCCGAGTAAATTTCCAGCGCAATGCGTAAGCATTGAAATATAAATATTCCGTTTCCACCATACCACATAAACAACCGGCAGCTGGATAAGAAAAATTAATGGAAAATTATAAGGCTGCCAATAATGCTGCAAGGAGAATAAACAAGCACTCATTAAGGGAGCCAGCCAGCCGAAACGTGAAATGCGCGGCAGCAAATACCCCCGGAAATATAATTCCTCAACTACCGGATTTATAATCCCATCAACAATAAGTCCGAGTATTAGAGTTACAAGAATTGCAGTTGGCGCAGATTGCGGATATAAAGAAGAAGCATCAGGAAGTAAGAACTTCGGCAGCCACGAAAATACCTTTTCAGATCTATCAGTACGGAAGAATCGGCAAAAATCATTTATCACTCCTCAGCTCATCTAAATCACCCTCCCACTTTAATTTTCCTCTCAATTTTTTAAGCTTACTTTGATTTTTAACCTTTACTAATAATCTCAAAGCTTCTTCTACAACTTCTCTTTTGGTGTTTAATCCGGAAGTTTTAAGAGCTCTCGACATAAGTTTATCATCAATTACAATATTTGTTCTCATAATCATCCTTTCAGCCAATGGCTGATGAGCCTCCAGCTCAAAATATAGTTGTGTATAATTTTATATTAATATACACACAATCTATAATTATTTCATCATTAAAAAAATTAGCAGCTAACGATCCTGACGTAAGCCGCCAGCCAATTACTCACCACCAACAAACAACAAACTTCCTTCTTCATTCATTCATTCAACAAACTTCCTTCTTCTTTCATCCATTCAATCATTCATCCGGGCGTTATCCAGCATCGTCTATTAAGAAAAAAGTCAAGAGAAAATAATATCCTATAAGTAAAACAATACCGTTTTACTTCTCTGCTTTTGGGCTCGCTTTCGTCGTTAAGCTGAAACTTAGAGAGTATCTATTTTCTAGAATTTCGGGTTTTAGTATTTTTTTCTTTAATCGTTTTTTTTTCTTAAATATTCTCTTTTTTCGAATCGTAGTAATCATACATTTTGACCGGTTGAGCATTGTCTGTTTTTGTATTTTTATTTATTTTCATTTAGGTCTCCTTTCTAATTTGATGTTCATTTTTTCTATCTAATTT
>CAYSGP010000442.1:0-4584 GCA_964430095.1 uncultured Ignavibacteriaceae bacterium | reverse complement strand
TAAGAACTGTTCCATCAGTATCAACAATCATAACATAATAACCATAAGCGAGTCCGCTTTGAGCAGGTTTATTGGCTATAAAGATTTTACCTTCATAAGGATTATTAACAGTGTAGACAGTTACAACAGGGAAATCCGCAGGTAAAGAATCTGCCTGAACGGTTGAAATATCATTATATAAAACAGATTCATTGTTAAAGATTTCTTCTTCCGGATATAAAATGCTTAAATCTAAAGTTTCCTTAAGGGGAGAAATTTTAAATGAGAATTCAACTGCCCCGATATCTTCACCCTTTATTGTTTTTATACCGTTTGAAAGACGGACATTAACATTTTCATCAGGCAAATACGGAGCTGACGGATTGAAAACCAAGGTTTTCTCATCATCAGATAGGATTAGTTTCCCTTCATGCTTTCCGCTTTCAGACCCTTGTACTGCTAAAAGAGAATTCTTTACCGTAGATAAGTCAATTCTATTCCCTTGTTTTATAATTATATTTGGTTCTTTCGAATTCAGGATTGAATTCGGTTTCGGGGAAAGATATTGAAATTTAGATATTTGAGCTGTTGCCATTTGGCTTGCAAAAAAAAGCGCAACTAGTAAACATAAATTTTTCATGATTTTACTCTAGGATTATTTTATTTTAGAAACATAATTTTATTAACTGCATTAAAAATTTGAGCTCCGTTCGGACCTATAACCTTAAGCTCACAATAATAGATCCCGCTGGCGCAGCCGGATGCATTCCATTGAACTGCATATTTCCCTGCAGTTTTTTCTTCGTTCACCAATTCAGCTACTTTTCTTCCCAGCATATCAAAAACATTTAAGGAAACAAAATAACGTTCTTTTATTGCCGGCAATTGATAACTTATAATCGTAGCAGGATTAAACGGATTTGGGTAGTTCGGGTAGAGAATAAAATCCTTTGGATTAATAGAAGAATTGTTTTCAACAGCATTAGGCAGTACTTCCTTAACCGAAACATTATCAACATAGCAGTCGATATCGGATGTCCCGAAATTCAAAACAACACGGGCGTTGTAATCAGTCGGATCGGTCATTTCAAACTCATATTCAAAATGTCTCGGGGTGGAACTGATCAGCACGGGACCTGTTTTTGAATAAACAATGAAGCTACCTCCGTTCTGCACAACCCTCGGTTCCATAACTCTGTTTGCATCCGCCCTTGCATCAAATTCAAAAAGATAAGTTTTTCCGTTTATTATCGGGAAACTTTCCTGGATTAATTGCACATCATAATAATTGCTGCCGCCGTTATCTATGCTTACATAAAACTCGCCGTTAACAACAGATCCCTGGGCCTGTCCATCGTTTTGCAAATTAAAAATCCAGTTATCGGTTCCGTTAGAGAAATCTCCGTTAACAATAAAATTTTGACCAGCCGGAACAAAATTGACTACTACCGATTCCTGGTTTGAAAACGGACTTTCAATACCGCTGCTGTCCCTTGCAGTAACACGGAAGTAATAACGGCCGTTATTAGCGAGATTGGTTAAGTCAATAAATGTACTGGATGTACTGTCTAAAGGAGTTGTGGGATTCTGGGAAAGTCCGCCGTAGATTATATATTTCTCAACTTTTTTATCTCCGAATTTATTAAAAATCAAAGTGACTTTATCAGAGTAAGATTCCGCAATTAAGTATGGAACTTTAACTACGCTTTCCCAATCGAAGCGGAACGCACGGTAGCAGGGCATACTTTGTTCGAAATTTGCCTGGTAAACAACTTCGCCGGAAGTTGTTACTCCAAAGGCTTTAGGCAGCGGATTATCTGCCCAATCAATGAAAGTATTGCCGTTTTCAAGCCGCTGAGCATTGCCCATCCAATGCGTAGAATAATCCGGACTATGACGGTATTCCCAGACTTTGGTTGCGGTCATGGCTGCAGTATCTATTTTAAACTCAACAACTCTAGTAAAATTCCGGAAGTTACCGTTATCAAATATCGTATATTGATCCGGTTTTCCCGGAACAGGTCTCGCATCATGCTGATAGGAGATGCCGTATGTATCATTTACCAATGTAAATTGATTATTCTCCCCTCCGAACCTCCATATTATCTCACCTGTTTTACGGTTAATTTTAGTTACTTCGCTCAGATGCCTGCTGGAGATTACAATATTGCTGTCATAGTCGATGGCAATTGAATTCATATGCACATAATCAATTGTATTGTTTGTGAGATTTTCGTGCACCGCATCGGTAATCTCAAAATTATCCCAGCTTCGCCATTCAAATACCACATTATGGTTTTCATCAAGTTCCTGCACAGTATTGCCGATTACCGTAGCATTTGGATTACCCCCGGTTACCAACTGACTCATATCGACATTCTGATAATCTAATCCGATCAGAAAGAAGTGACGATCCGGCAATATTTGGCATTCATGTTCATCAGTCCCGTATCCATTTTTACAGCGTAACGTATCAATATTTACATATTGCGAATCCATTTCAACGTAGCATCCTAAATCATACACCATCCTCGTTAAAGTTCCGGTAGGCTGAACTTTAAAATCCCTGGTTTGATTACTGTTTGGAAAACGTTTGTAGAAATATGGAGTGCCGTCATTTTCCAGAATCATCATGTAAGATGTGCCGCCCCAATTGGCAATAAAAATCTTTCCTTCAGATGTTTGATTTGAAACAGTTATGTTCATTTTAGGGAAATCACTCGGAACCGATACTCCGTTTATATTTTCAGCTTTTCCATATACTTCAAATTCCGAATCCTGTTTATAAGCAGCTTTCTGTTTTTCTATATCGGATATAGATTGGAATACTTTAAAATCATATTCCTTTAATGAGCTTGTCTCAAAAGAAAATAAATATTCATTTCCGTTTTTAAATAAGGCAGATTTTATTGAAACATTTACAATTTCGACAGCTTTAAAATTATTGTCCGGATCAAATATTATCGTATTACCTGAGATTATAATTTTTCCCCTGTGATAACCGCTCTTTTCTCCATTCACAATAAATTGGATTAAAGATTCATTTAATTTTGACTGCAGACTTTCATCCAATTTTAAAATTACAGTCGATTCAATATTAATATATTTTGAACCGGGGGAAGGATGGAGAAAAATAATATCTGCAGGTTTTTTCTGAGCAGATCCGGATATAGTAATCCCGAATAAGAGAAAAGTGTACATTAACTTGAGTTTCATAAAATCCTTACAAGAAGTTCTGCAATAGATTTTTCATCACACGGCTATGCCTTATCTCATTTCTAAGCATCACCCCTTGCCGAAAGTAGGAGGAACCAGAGGAATAAAATAAGTACTAATTGAAGATAAAATATTAGCGAAAAAGAAGCAATGAAAATTAATGTATTACTTTGGAAAGCATCTAAAATCGAACATTTTTTCAGGTTTCTAATTGATATCAGATTATTTCTCAAAAACAGAAAATGCAGCTATATCATGTTTTTTCCCTTTAAACTTTATCAGCCCGACAGATTCTATTCTGTAAGATTCATCGATGCATTTTAAAAAACCAAGCAGCTCTGCAGAAATTAACAAACCATTCTCATAGTTCCGCGCCTCCGCACATAGTCTTGAGGCTGTGTTGATTGTATCGCCATGATAAGCTATCTCATTTTTTAATCCTCCCACTTCAGTAACAATCACCGCACCTAGATGTATACCAGCTTTAAATTGAGGGAATGCAGTATAAAGTTCGTTATACTTATCCATTTTGTTATAAATACTTTTTTTCGATTCATAGTAACATCTTATGCAATTGCTGCTATCTATTCCTACTTTCACATCCCATAGAATGACTACTTCATCTCCGATATATTGATAAACAGCCCCCTTCGTTTCACTTATTATTTCATCGATATCAAAGAAGAAATCTCTTAATAATGCACTATACTTATGATCTCCGATTTTCTCTGCGATTGAAGTGGAGGATGTAAGGTCCAAAAACATTATTATTTTTTCCTGCTTCCGCGGTCTGTGAAATTTTCCGATAAACAGATTAAACAGGACATTTTTACCCATTTTATTGTCGATTTGCAGAAAGAAATTTATTACAAAACTGAACAGCACAGCATAGAGTCCGTGTTTGAAAAATTCAGGTGATCCGAAAAATTCACCAAGTTCATCGTGAACCGGCTTTTCGTATAATCCGGAGGGAGCCAATAAATAATTTTTAATCTGAATAAAAAATACAACTGTAGCAATGAAAGCAGCAGCGAAGAAGAAAGTTTTTAATATTACCGTATAACCGAATCTCAGCCTCTTAAAGCGCTGCCTGAAAATAAATACTTCAACAAATCCGTTTGTTAATCCGAGCAGAAGACCTAAAATGAATGCAGACAGAAAAGATTCTGCCAAACCTAATTTACCGGGACTCACCTCATCGATAGCAAAGTAAATTAGGAGATAATAGAAAAACAAACAGATGATCAATAAGGTGCAGATGATCCCGATTCTTTTTATGTTTTCTATTAGTTTAGTCTGTTTTAGCATAGGTGAATTAAAAATCCGGGTTACATAAATAATGTATGGTAAAATATAGAAATTTTTCGCATTTCAAATTTTAAAGATTTT
>CAYSGP010000441.1:0-4122 GCA_964430095.1 uncultured Ignavibacteriaceae bacterium | reverse complement strand
TTTAATTAAATTACAAATTTTTTATCCGCCGTATCCCCATTTTTCTTTATTAGCCTTGACCTCTTCAGGAGTAGGAGTTTTTTGATCATCCGGTCTTTTGGGAACAAATCTTTCCTTGCCTACTATGCGAGCATTTATTTCAATATCTTCTTTAAATATTTCAGGGAGAAGATCTTCCTCAAAAATCGCCTCCCACGGGCATTCCGGTACACATGCATTGCAGTCTATGCACTCATCGGGATCAATTAAAAGCTGGTTTTTAGGAATTGAAGGATCGCTTCCGGAATATTCATAAATGCAATCCACAGGACAGACTTGAGTACATGCAACATCTTTGCAGTCGAGGCAAAGCTTTGAGATAATATAAGCCATAAGAAATTCCTAAAATTTTATCGCTAATTATCCCCTTTTATTAAAAATTTTCATGTGTTGAGAGGCACTTGAGAAAGCAAGTATGCAGCAGGCAGTAAGGAATGAGCAATATGAACATTATAGTAACTTGCAGGTCGAAGGGCCAGCTTCGACCAAATTATACTTATGATTTCTTTACCAATCTTCCTTTTCGGAATTATTCGTAAAAATAAATTCTGCCGGATTGCTTTCATTGGAGAACTTATCTAATGCAGTAACCATATAAATTAATTCTTGTGAATCTATTTTTTCCGAATCACGGAAGGAATTTTGGACTCCGTTTGTTATGCAAAGGATAAATTCCGGATCATCGAGGTAAAATGAATTATTTCCTTGTCTTAACCGGAGATACACTTTTTCATTAAAGCGGTAAATTACAAACCGATTGGCAGAATCACCATCCGGGGCAGAACGCGGAATATTCCAGGTTATTGTTCTTGAATCATAGTCTCCTTTTACATTCAAATTTAAGGGCGGCTCCGGAGGAATGCTGTCTTTCCACCGCATCAATGGGATGAGAGCCGGGTATTTAAAGTAACTCTTTAATGAATCTGCAAAGCCTGAAAAGTTACGGGTAATGGTTTTTGAACTAAAAAAAACTATCCCGTTCACATTGAGTATATTTCTTGCCATTTTAATCTGATCGCTAATTTCATTTTTATTCCCTTCATATTTGGGGTCCGTAAATTTACTTGCAAACATTCCGGTGAATAAATTAATGTCGTCCGCAACGGAAGCCCACCAGGGAAGCAGCTTTGCGAAATCAGCTTTTTCATCCCCGATTTTCCAGTAAATCTGAGGAACTAAATAATCTATGCTTTTCTGCTTTATCCAGGTAAGAGGATCGCCGTAAAGAACCGAATACGATTCAAAGCCTTTTGTATCTGCATATTTATTTTCTAAAATTCCAAAAGGACTAATTCCGAACTTAACCCGATGGTTAATGGAATTAATTTTATCGTAAACTTGTGCTACCAGGAGGTTAATATTATTTCTTCTCCATTCTTTAATATCGTAAAATCCATTCCCGTAAAGAGCAAATGAAAGAGAATCTTCATTCGAAATTTTGGGAGCATAAGGATAAAAATAATCATCAAAGTGAATTCCGTCCACATCATATCTTCCGGCAATATCGGCAGCCACCTTAGTTATATAATCACGTACAGCAGGAATTCCGGGATCCAGCATTCTAAAATCTCCGTTGCCCGCCGGAAAAGATAAAATCCATTCGGGATGAGTTATAGCAATGTGGCTAGTTGATAATGTGTATTCTCCTCCGCTCTTTACAGCACGGTAAGGATTCAGCCAGGCATGCAATTCCATTCCAAGCTTATGTGCTTCATCAATAGCAAATTCGAGCGGATCAAAATAAGGATCCGGCTCTTTACCCTGCTCACCGGTCAGCCAATATGACCACGGGTCAAATTCAGATTTATACAATGCATCGCATTCGGTTCTTACCTGGAAAAAAACGGTATTTATACCTGCATAAGACAACCGGTCAAAAATTTCAACCAGCTCTTTTATTTTTTCACCGGAGCTCAAATAAGGTGAAGACGGCCAATCAATATTAGCAACCGTAGCAATCCAAGAACCGCGCAATTCTCTTTTAGGATAAATTATTTGAGATATATTTAATTCCTGAAAGATTATCAGGCATAAAACGGAAAAGATAGTTATTTTCATTTGCAGCCGGATTAAAATAGTTGCTGTTAATTTATTATTTTTTATGATGAAAAATATCTTCACATAAAAGAATGATGCAAGTATAATGAAAAAAATTTTATTCGTGTGCATGGGTAATATCTGCAGGTCTCCCGCAGCTGAAGGAATTATGAATCACTTCATTGAAAAAGAAGGACTCCAAAATAAAATCTCGGTCGATTCTGCGGGGACAATAGATTATCACCAGGGTGAGCTTCCCGATGCAAGAATAATCCGCCACTCAGGAATGCGCGGCTATAAGTTAAATCATAAAGCCAGGATTTTTAATCCGGATAAAGATTTTGAAGAATTCGATTACATCATTGCCATGGATGATGATAATCTCATGGATATAAAATCATTTGATCCGGAAGAAAAATATTCCGGAAAAATTTTTAAGATAACAGACTTCTGCACAGGGATAAAAGCCGATGAAGTTCCCGATCCTTTCTACGGCGGACCGAAAAATTTCGAGCTGGTTCTGGATATCCTGGAGGATGCATGTAAAGGTTTAATCGGCAGGCTGAAAGATGAAATTCGACAGCAGAATTGAATCCATAATTGAAAACCATACCGGAAGCAGGATTGACTCGTTTCATTCCCTGTCGGGCGGCTGTATCAGCAATGCATATAAAATAAAATTTATTTCCGGGATTAATGCATTTTTAAAAATGAATCCGGACGGCAGTATGTTCAGAAAAGAAGCCAACGGTTTGAATGAACTCGGGAAAGCCAAAGCAATCAGGGTACCAAAAGTTATTTTGTGCGCAGACGATTTCATCCTCATGGAATTTATCGAGGAAGGGAGCAGATCAAAAACTTTTTTTAAAGATTTCGGGATTAACTTTGCAAGGCTTCATCAATTCAAAGGAGAATATTTCGGTTTTTACGAAGATAATTTTATAGGATCCACTATCCAAAAAAATATTCCGGATGAAAAAGAAAAGCTGAATTGGATAGAATTTTATTTCGGCAAAAGAATTTTATTTCAATATAAATTAGCCGAGAAGAACGGCTATGCTTCTGCCGAACTCAGTTCGGGAATAAAAAAACTTGAAATTAAAATTGAATATATTTTAAAGGGAAGTGAAGAGCCTCCATCACTGCTGCATGGGGATTTATGGAGCGGTAATTATATTTCCGATGAAAAAGGCAATGCCTGCCTGATCGATCCGGCAGTTTATTACGGCCACCGCGAAGCAGATCTTGCAATGACCAAATTATTCGGAGGATTCGCCGGAGAATTCTACAGTGCGTATAATGAATATTTCCCTCTTAAACCCGGCTACGAATACCGTGAAAATATTTATAAACTTTATCATGTACTGAATCATTTAAATCTTTTTGGATCGGGTTACTATGCGCATGCTGTTCAGCTTGTAAGAAGTTATTTGTGAGCAGGAAGAATTTTATTTTTCTTTAACCGGATAAGCTCTGCTACAATTTTAATGCTAAAATCTGCGGGATATGATTTTTCCTTTAAGCCACCATACACCATTTTAGCCGGAATTATCATTGTTCTGATCCCTCCTTTTTTCATACCTGCAATGCCCTTGTCGGATCCTTTTATAAAATTATTGTCTTCCAGAATAAATTCAATCGGTCTTTTTCCCGGATAGGAATTTCCCAAGCTTATCATGTCAAGGCTATTTGATTCTTCACCAAAGATACCGGAGGAGTCTTTAATAAGCCATGCTTTAAAATGAATTGAGACAGCATCACCGGGTTCCGCTTCTTTTCCGGTTCCTATTTTGTTATCGATGTAAATTAATCCGGAATCCATAATAATAATCTCCCCGCCTGAACTGCATCCGGATAATACCAAAGCTGAAATGAGGAAAGAAATGATTTTTAGAAGGTATTTTATGGAATACACTTTTGCCGCTCTGAAGAAATATTCTTATTTAAAAGATAATTAACTTGTGTGATAACTCAAACCGCAGATATATTTTTAATTCAAAACTGCTGCAAAATTCTCTGTTTTTGAATTTCCTGAAAATTTTAATT
>CAYSGP010000440.1:0-20488 GCA_964430095.1 uncultured Ignavibacteriaceae bacterium | reverse complement strand
ACATTAGTAAAATTTAATCCCTAAAAATAAACTTCCCGGGTTTTCAAACAAAACTGGTCAAAGGTATTTTAAATTAAAAGAAGGGCTTTCCACAACAGTAATCTTATAGATGACCTTGGAGATAAAATTTAATAACGCCCGGAGCAAAACTTATAAAGCTATGATAATATTATAAAGCATCAGAAAAATAATTATGCTTAATAATTTCAGATCAGTATTCATATCACAGCCATATGTCCTATAGTAGTTTTAAAGGGAATTCAGATTTATTATATTTCTCAAAACCTTGTTCCCAAATAATGACCTAAAGAATAAAATGAATAAACGCTCCCTCAACACACTGGAAGTGACAGAAAAAGATGAGCCTTTAAAGAAGGATATCCGTGAGCTCGGAATAATATTGGGGAATGTGCTTAAAGAGCAGGAAGGCGTGGAAATATTTCATATCGAGGAAAAGCTCAGAGCTTTAACCAAAGAGCTGCGCACTAATTATACCGATAATATTTATACAAAAATAATCTCTCTTATTGAAAAGCTTGAACCAAAAAAAACGCATACTGTAGTCAGAGCATTTTCAACCTATTTTATTCTTGTTAACGCTGCGGATGAAGTCCACCGGATAAGGATGCACAGGTCTGAAATTTCCAGGAATGAATCTGCACCTAGAGGATCAATCGAAGAAGCATTGTCAATTTTAAATGAAAAGAATTTTACGAAAGAAAATATAAACAAGATCCTTGAAGCCGTTGAAATTATACCGGTATTTACTGCACATCCCACCGAGGCAACACGGCAGACAATTCTTAGAAAAATTTTAAGAATCAGCCAGCTGCTTTTACAAAAGGAATTGGTTAAATATACACACGAAGAAGAAGAGGAAATTAAGCGTGAACTGCATACGGTAATTACTCTGCTCTGGCAGTCAAATGAAATACGCTTTCATAAAATAACTGTAGGAGATGAAATACAAAGAGGATTATTCTTCTTTAAGGATATTCTTTATGATGTCCTGCCTAAATTTTATATAAGATTGAATTTAAAATTGGAGTCTTTCTTTAAAATTGAATCACCTTCTCCTGCGGTTATTAAATTCGGTTCCTGGATGGGAGGAGACAGAGACGGTCATCCTTTTGTTACCGAGGATATTACAAAAGAAACGTTGAGAAATAATAGAAAGCAGATAATTAATCTCTACATTCAGGATCTCGATCCGTTGTATACATACTTAAGCACTTCTTCAATAATTATTCCGGCTGATAGAGAATTAATTGGATCCGTAGAAAAAGATCGTGCAAACCTTAAGGTGAAAAAAACTAACGGACTAATGCGCGATCCTTCGGAAATCTACAGGAGCAAGCTTTTTCTTATCTCTAGAAAACTGCTCAAAACATTAAATTATGAAAAGAAGGGATACAAAAATGTCGGGGAGTTCCTTGAGGATCTGAATCTGATTTATCAAAGCTTGTGCAGTAATAAAGGAAAAATAATTTCTGAAAATAGAGTGCTTCCGTTTATCTATAAAGTGAAAACGTTCGGTTTCCATTTTGTTTCAATTGATATCAGGCAGAACTCGTCATTGCTGAGGCTTGCAGTGAATGATCTTATGAAATATTCAGGCCTGCCCGGGAAATTTTCTTCTCTAGATGAAGAGAATAAAATAGGACATATTACCGGGAAGCTGCTGGAACCTTCATCTCTTAAGAGAAAAAGGCTGAAGAATTCTACTAAAAAAATATTAAACGAGCTTTCATTAATTAAATGGGGAAAAGAAAATATTTCCACTGAGGCAGCTAATGATTTTATTATTAGCAATTGTTCCAGTGTAAGCGATGTTTTATCTGTTCTTTTTCTTGCTAAACATGCCGGACTTATAAAAATACATAAGGGGAAAATGATTTCAAGCGATTTCGATATCCTTCCTCTTTTTGAGACTATTGAAGATTTAAGAAATGCTGCGGATGTGATGCGGGTACTGTTCGAAAATCAAATTTATTGTCAGCACCTTATGCTTCGAAACATGGTTCAAAAAGTAATGATAGGATATTCGGACAGCAATAAAGACGGCGGAATTGTTACTTCTAATTTTGAATTGTACAAGGCTCAAAAGAGCATTAAAAAAATCTGTGATGAGAAAGGAATAGAACTGATTCTGTTTCACGGCAGAGGCGGCAGCACTTCCAGGGGCGGCGGTCCCGTCAGTGAATCTATTTTGGCTCAGCCCAAAGGGACCATAGACGGGAAAATTAAAATAACTGAACAGGCTGAAATGATCTCCACAAAATATCTTATACCTGAAATAGCCGAGAGATCTTTGGAGCTGATGGGCTCTGCGGTAATTCTGAAAACCGCCGAGACTAAATTTACTCCCAAAGAAAAAATAGAGCCGGATTCCGATAATTTTCAGCTGCTGTTTGAAAATATAAGTTCAGAAGCATTTAAATATTATAAAGAGCTTATAAATCATCCGAGATTTCCGGAATATTTCCGGACTGCAACCCCAATCGATATAATTGAGAGAATTGAAATCGGCTCACGCCCACCTTCTAGATCTTCGGGGGATGATATACGCGCATTAAGAGCTATTCCGTGGGTATTCGCATGGACTCAAAACCGTCAGACGATCTCCGGCTGGTATGGATTCGGCTATTCGATTAGCTCATGTATTGAAAAGGATTTAATCACCCTGGAAGATCTGAAAAGAATGTATAAAAAATGGGAGTTTTTTAAAGTACTTGTTGATAATATTGAAATGGTCTTGCTAAAAACAGATATGATTATCGGAAAGGAATATGTCTCCTTATGTTATGATAAATCTTCTGCAGCACAGATTTTTAATATGATTCAAGACGAGTATGAAAGGACTTTAAATATTATTTTAAATATTACAGGGGAAACTGATCTGCTTGACACGGATAAATCCCTGCAGAGATCAATACTTCTCAGGAATCCGTATATCGATCCTATCAGTTTTATTCAGATAAAATTCATTAAACAATATCGTGATAAGAATACATCAAGCAAAAAAAAGAAACTGCTGCTTTCTCTGCTTCGCTCAACTGTGAATGGAATTGCAGCCGGATTAAGAAATACCGGATAATCCTTTGATAACCAAGGTCTTGTAATACTTATTTGATTGAATTGAGGATCAATTTTAAGCTGGAACAACCTAAATTTGCAGATGTTTAAAGCATAATCTCATACAAAAAGATTGAAAAAAAGGAAAAGAAAATGAATAAAAAGATAACTAAATCTGATTCTGAATGGAAAAAAACTTTAAATGATCAGGAATATCACATTTTGCGTGAGAAAGGAACTGAAAGGGCATTTACAGGAAATCTCTATGATAATCATGAAGAAGGAATGTATTACTGTGCCGGCTGCGGCAATCCGGTCTTCAGCTCGGAAACCAAATTTGATTCCGGAAGCGGCTGGCCGAGTTTCTATGCTCCCGTCATCGATAAAAATGTTGATCTCGAGGAGGATAAAAGTTTTGGTATGCGCCGGACTGAAGTCCTCTGCAGTAAATGCGGCGGTCATTTAGGTCATGTTTTTGATGATGGGCCGAATCCTACAGGATTAAGATACTGTATTAATTCATGCGCCCTTCATTTTGATAAAAAAAATAAATAATAAGAAAAAACCGAAGTCCTCCCCTTGGGGAGGATTAAGTAAGTTTTTTTATTCTGTTTTTATTTTTGCGTTTTCAATCAATACCTGGTAAACATACCCTGAACCGAAATCCTTATTCACCGCGACAGTACCTTCAACAACTACTACTTTCCCGACTTCTGCGGGGTCGCTGCTTGTAACCATTAAATCAAAATTCTCGCCTGAACTGGTGCCGTCCTGCAGATGAATCCAGTTTCTGTTCATAATTTCAGGATTATATTTAATTACTTTACCCCGGACTTTTACTTTATTTCCAGCAATTTTATCCTTTTCAGAGAAGATCTGCTCAACGGTTTTACCATCTTTTAATCGTTCTATTTTCAGATCTTTATTCTGCATGCTTTCAATTTTGGGATGATTCATGGAAGTTCTCTGGTTTCCCGCTGCTGGGCGTGTCCTGGAAATGTCATCAACAAATAATATTTTATCAAAAGTTCTATTTAAAGATTTACTTTGAAAATTATTCATAACCATGCTTTTTGAAAAGTAAAGCTTTTCTCCGTTTTCTACCTGCATTTTGGGTACTGATATCCAGTATTCATTATCATCTTCAGAAACCCGTATATAAGTATACTGCGAGGCCTCCAAACTTTCTTCAACTTCAATCGCATGGGTTCCTTCGGGAAGCGGCGGTTCCTCATCTTTGCCGCATCCACATATAATTATTAACGAAAGCATTAAAACGAAGTAAATTTTTTTTCTCATTTCTTCTCCAAATTTGATCATTAATATAGGAAGCCTAAGAATAAACTCCCATGGGAAAAACAATCTATTTTATGGACTTAATAAACTACATTTTTTAACGAGTGTAGAGTATAAGAAAATCACAAAATATTTTTTAAGAAATAAAATAAGAAATATAATTTTTAATCACCTTCAGCATCTTTTTAATTCCTTAAATTGTTATAATAATAAGGAATTAAAAAATGTCTATCTATACAATAAAGCAAAGCAAAACAATTGCTATCATCCTGATTTTTCTTCTCGGGATTTTTCTTCTTTACTCTTTAAGCTCTCTCTATGCTGCAATTCTAGGTTCAATAGTTCTTTATGTTCTATTTAAACCCTTGTTCATGTATCTGACGGAAAGGAGAAACTGGAACCGGAGAATTGCCTTTGTAGCTATAATCATTATCTCATTTATAATTATCATTATACCTTTTACATCCATCACCTGGATGCTCATAAATAAAATTCTCTATTTTAAAGATCATCCGGAATCGATAGAAAAGGTTATCTCAGCAGTCCAAAAATTCATTGGAGACAATATTGGTCAGAATACTATAAAAGATGCCATAAAACGGGGAAGCACAGCAGCGATTGGTATTCTTTCCTCTTTCATAAGCACTTTTCTTGATATTATTCTTACCGTATCCATGATGTATTTCTTTCTTTATTTCATGTTCACAAAAATTGAGGTCTTTGAAGGCACTCTGATCAAGTATATGCCTTTCAGGGGAAAAAACAGTGCACATTTTGCCAAAGAACTTAAGAACATGACCTACGCTAATATAATCGGTCAGGGAATTATTGCTTTTGCCCAGGCATTGATGCTTGGAATAGGGTTGATAATCTTCAGTGTACCTGAGCCATTATTTTGGAGCCTTATCTGTTTCTTTCTTTCATTTCTGCCTGTAATTGGATCGGCAGCCGCATTTATACCGGCCGGTTTAATCGAAATTGCATCAGGAAATACTTTTAACGGAGCCGGCATAATCATATTCGGCTTTGTGGCTGTAAGCAATATTGATAATCTACTCCGGCTTTGGATAAACAAATGGATCGGAAATATTCATCCTTTAATTTCTATTACCGGCATTGTTATCGGAATCCCTATTTTCGGGATTCTGGGAATTGTTTTCGGGCCTCTTTTAATTTCTACATTTGTTATTCTAGTAAAATTATATGAAGCAGCTTTTGCAGATCAAACAAATGAAAAGGAAAGGATTGTAAAAGAAGATGAAATTCAGACTACGTAAAAGATAAAATTTTTTTTTATGTCTCTTGATTATATGATATTAAAATGCTCAGATTGAATTTTTATTGTCGGATGCAGTGAAGAAAGCTGTTAGAATCCTTCCTCCTGATAAACAGGAATCAAATATAGAAAGGAAAAGATTAGGGGCACTCTCCTAAAATTGCCCCTAACATATTATTAAACGACTTGTTCAGCGGTTTCAGCTTTATGGAATTCTAATTTTCCCCTATCACCTAGCGTAACTTTTATAGAATCTCCATTACGAAAATTTCCGGCAAGCAATTCCTGCGATAAAGGATTTGTAAGATGTTTCTGAATTGTCCGCTTTAAGGGCCTTGCTCCGTAAGTAACATCATAGCCCAATTTTGCAAGCCAATCTTTCGACTCATCATCAACAATAAGAGTGATTTCTCTTTCCTTAAGAAGATCTTGAGTATGCTGTATCTGGATATCTACTATCTTTCTTATTTCGTTTCTTGTTAAAGGCTTAAACAAAACAATTTCATCAATCCTGTTTAGAAATTCCGGTCTTATAGTTTTTCTTAAAAGATACACCAATTTATGCCTTAAATCATCCATTACATTATCTAAATCGGCCTCATCAACATTCTCAAGTTTTTCCTGGATTAAATGAGATCCCAAGTTAGATGTCATAATAATTATTGTATTCTTAAAGTTTACCGTTCTGCCCTGGTTATCGGTTAATCTTCCGTCATCGAGAACTTGTAGTAAAATATTGAAAACATCAGGGTGAGCTTTCTCTATTTCATCAAGAAGAACAACAGAAAAAGGTCTTCTTCTCACGGCTTCGGTCAACTGACCTCCTTCTTCATATCCGACATATCCGGGAGGCGCACCTATCAAACGCGAAACTGAGAATTTTTCCATATACTCCGACATGTCGATTCTAACCATCGCATGCTCATCATCGAATAGAAATTCTGCAAGCGCTCTTGCTAGTTCTGTTTTACCCACACCGGTAGTACCTAGAAAAATAAACGAACCGATCGGACGGTTAATATCCTGCAGCCCGGTTCGTGATCTCCGGATGGCATTTGCAACCGCAAAAACAGCATCGTCCTGACCAACAACTCTTTTATGCAATTCATCTTCCAATTTCAAAAGCTTGGTCCGCTCGCTTTCAAGCATTTTGCTTACCGGTATACCGGTCCATTTAGAAACTACCTCTGCAATATCTTCGGCATCAACTTCTTCTTTAAGCATCTTCTTGCTTTTCTGAATTTGAGTAAGGTTTTTTGTCTCTTCCTTTAATTGTTTTTCCAGAGAAGCAATTTTGCCGTAGCGAAGTTCAGCAACCTTTCCGAGTTCGCCTTCGCGTTCATATTTATCAGCCATATTCTTAGTGTTCTCAATTTCAATTTTCATAGACCGGATTTTCTGAATTTTTTCTTTTTCAAGATTCCAATGCATCCTAAGCTTATTTCTTTCTTCGTTAAATTCACTCAGTTCCTTTTTGAGCTCTTCCAGTCTTTTTTGAGAACCTTCGTCGTTTTCTCTTTTAAGGGCTTCCTGTTCAATTTCAAGCTGTTTAATTTTTCTTTCTACCGTATCAAGCTCTTCGGGCATTGAATCAATTTCTATTCTTAGTTTCGAAGCAGCTTCATCTATTAAGTCGATTGCTTTATCAGGTAAAAATCTGTCCGTTATGTACCTATGTGACAACTGCGCGGCTGCAACAATTGCCCCGTCAGTTATTCTTACACCATGATGAACTTCATATCGTTCGCTTAACCCTCTAAGAATAGAAATTGTATCCTCAACTGAAGGCTCCACTACATAGACCGGCTGGAATCTTCTTTCCAATGCAGCATCTTTTTCAATATGTTTCTTATATTCGTTAAGAGTCGTCGCACCGATTGCATGCAGTTCACCTCTTGCCAATGCCGGTTTCAATATATTGGCTGCATCCATGGATCCCTGGACAGAACCGGCGCCGATAAGAGTATGAAGTTCGTCGATGAAAAGAATTATTTCACCATTAGATTCCTGGACTTCCTTTACAACGGCTTTCATTCTTTCTTCAAACTGACCGCGGAATTGCGTACCTGCAATTAACGCTCCCATATCGAGGGCGACTATTTTTTTTGTTTTTAAATTTTCAGGTATATCTCCGGAAATAATTCTGTGGGCTATCCCTTCGGCAATTGCAGTTTTCCCCACTCCGGGTTCCCCGATTAATACAGGATTATTTTTTGTTCTCCGCGAAAGAACCTGAAGTACTCTTCTTATTTCCTCATCCCGTCCAATTACAGGATCAAGTTTCCCTGTTTTAGCCAGCTCATTCAAATCTCTTCCATATTTCTGCAGCGCCTGGTAAGTATCTTCAGGATTTTGTGAAGATACTGTCTGAGATCCTCTTACATCTTTTAAAGCTGTTAAAATTTCATCATGTGAAATTCCGTTATCTCTTAAGAGCTGTCCTGCCTTCCCTTCATTTTTAGACAGTGCAAGAAGGATGTGCTCTGTGGAGACGAATTCATCTTTTAAATTTTTAGCTTCTGAAGATGATTCATCAAGCAGCTTAGTCATATTATTTGACATCTGCTGATTTCCCACACCTGCACCGCTTACCTTAGGTAAATTTTCCAGAAGGTCAATAATCTTCAGCTTTATTGCGTTGACATTTCCGCCTGTTTTCTGCAGAATTGTATCCGCAATATTTCCTTTTTCCTGGATTAGGGTTGCAAGAAAATGTTCCGGTTCTAACACCTGATTGTTATAATTCTGCGCTATTTCAACTGCTGTTTGAATTATTTCCTGTGCTTTTACGGTTAGTTTATTAAAATTAAATGCCATAATATTCTCCTTATTATCTCAATTATTTTCTTAGCTCTCTTAATTTTTTAAAAAGGTTTATCTCTTCCTCACTTAAATTTTTAGGTACATCAACAAATATTTTAACAAAAAGATTTCCCCTATTTTGTGTTTGATCCGAATTATTCATGCCTATTCCCTTAATTTTCAAAATTGTGGCGTTAGCTGTCTCCTGGGGTATGGTAATATTAATTCTTCTGCCGTCGACAGTCGTTATTTCTTTTTTCCCTCCCAAAACTGCAGTGTATAAATCTACGTTTAAATCCATAAATAAGTCATTATTTGTGCGTTTAAAAACGGGATGTTTCTGTATTTGAATTATTAAATAGAGATCACCTTTTTCGCCTCCATTTATCCCTTCTGCACCTTGAGATTTTAACCGGAGTTTCTTCCCTTCTTCAATACCTGGAGTTATTTTTACTCTTATCTTTTTCCCGCTAATAGAAATTTCTCTTTCAGTTCCTTTATGTGCTTCTTCCAGGGAAATGTTTATCACGGCGTTGTAATCTGTGCCCTTCTGCGGATATGAAACTCCTTTGCCGGAAGTTCTGGAACCTGCTCCAAAAAAGTTTTCAAAAAAATCAGAAAAACCTCCGGTTTTATTGAACACTTCATCAAAGTCGCCAGAAAAATGAAATCCGCCTCCCTGCTCGGAATTAGCAAAATCTCTAAACCATTCGCCTCCTCCGGCCGATTGGTATTGTTTCCAATTACTTCCAAGTTGGTCATACTTTTTTCTTTTTTCCGGGTCCTTCAGAACTTCATACGCTTCAGCTACTTGCTTAAATTTTTCTTCCGCTTTTTTGTTGTTTGGATTTTTATCCGGGTGATATTTCTTGGCCAGCCTTCGATAATTTTTTTTAATCTCTGCATTAGAAGCGTCCTTATTTAGTTCTAATGTTTTATAGTAGTCTTTGTATTCCATAATTATTTACCTTAAAAAAAATGGAGCAGCTAAATTAATAACTGCCCCATCATACATTGAGATTTTAAAATAATTATTTAACCTTTATATCTATTTCTTTCGGTTTTGCTTCTTCGGATTTCGGAACAGTTATTAGCAATTGACCGTCATTAAAAACTGCCTCAATTTGATCATATTTAATTTTTTGCGGCAGATTAAAGGAGCGGAAGAATTTTCCATAGGTTCTTTCCACGCGATGATAAATAGTGTCAGTTGATTCCTTTTCCTCTTTTCTTTCACCGCTTATGCTTAATTGCCCATCGGAATATGAAATCTTTACATCATCCTTTTTAATTCCAGGTATATCCATTTTAATTGTAAAGCTGTCTTTATTTTCCGTTATATCCGATAAAGGCATCCACACAACATTCTCCAATTCTTCTTTCTCGGTATCTAAAAACCTTCTGCCGAAAGAATTAAACAATTTATTAAATTCACGTTCAACTTCTAATAAATCCCTCATGGGATTAAATCTTACTAGTGCCATTTTTAACCTCCTTTATTTATTTTATTTGTTTCTTTTATTTCATTGATCAATGCTCATGCCACTGGAGAATAATCTCCATAAATCCTTAATATATAATAGATTACAAGATTTTCTTTTTGAGCATTGATGTCTTCAGAAAATCTGCCAAAGTAAATAAGAAGATTGACATTTAGGCATGATCAATATACTTTTATCTGACATAATGGCAAATCATCCGATTTTTTGGGATTGTAAATTGCTATTATTATTACTTAAATTTGCACTTTCTTTTTACCAAAAAAATATTTTATGATTATCACTTCAACAGAAGATACAATAACAGCAATAGCAACACCTCCAGGCCACGGAGCTATATCACTAATCAGAGTCAGCGGAGCTCAAGCATTTGATATTGCAGATAAAATTTTTTCCGGACAAATAAAAATATCTGAAGCCGCTTCTCACACAATTCATTACGGCCGAATTATAAATTCTACAGCAGAGCTAATTGATGATGTATTAATTTCTATTTTCAAAACTCCGCATTCTTATACCGGTGAAGATAGTATTGAAATCAGTACGCATGGAAATCCGCTAATTTTAAAGAAAATTGTTGAGCTGTTAGTTCAATCCGGCGCTAGACTTGCAGAACCTGGAGAATTCACTAAAAGAGCTTTCTTAAATAACCGGATTGATTTGAGTCAGGCGGAAGCTGTTATAGATCTTATCAGTGCTAGAACCGATACAGCTCTAAGGGGGGCTAGAAATCAGTTAAACGGTATTCTTTCAAAAAAAATTGGTTTTCTGAAAAATAATCTGCTGAATGCTATTTCTCTTGTAGAGATTGGATTGGACTTTGCAGAGGAAGATATAGAATTTATTGAAAATAAAGAACTTCTGAAAAAAATTGAAAATGTAAGCGGCGAAATAGACAACCTTCTTGCTTCATATTCTTTTGGAAAAGTAATTAAGGACGGAGTTAATGTTGTCATTATAGGTAAGCCAAATGTCGGGAAATCCTCTCTTCTTAATTATTTACTGAAAGAATCACGTGTAATTGTAAGCAGTATCCCTGGAACTACCAGAGATATAATAAGAGAAGAAATCTCAATAGATGGAATACTTTTCAGGATGTTTGATACAGCCGGTATAAGAAATACACAAAATGAGATAGAAAAAGAAGGAGTCATGCGGAGCAGAGAAGCAATAAAAAATTCCGATATTGTAATTTTAATGAATGATACTGTTCAAGAATACTCTTTCGACATTTTCAGCGAGGTATGTTCATTTATTGATAAAAAGAAGATTATTCCAGTAGTCAATAAAATAGATTTAATAGATAATCAAAATTATCTGAACGGTGATCTTGGAATCTCAGCAAAAACAGGAGAAGGAATAAACCATTTGCTCGAACACTTAAAAGAGATGGCTATAAAAAATTCTAATTATACCGAAAAATCAGCAATTGTATCTAATGTAAGACATTATCAATGCTTGGAAAACACCAAAAATTCTTTAGAGAATGCAAAAGAATCGATATTAAATAAATATTCGGGAGAATTTGTAGCAGTTGATTTAAGGAATGCTATAACTAATCTTTCAGAGATTATCGGAGAAGTAACTACGGAAGATATATTAAGTAACATATTTCAGAAATTTTGTATTGGGAAATAATTGTTTCACGTGAAAAAATTAAAGGACTTCCACGTTCCACATGAAACATAAATTATGAGAAATTTTGATTTAGTAGTGATTGGCGGAGGTCATGCCGGTATTGAGTCAGCATTTACGGCAGCAGAAATGGGCTGTTCTGTCGCATTGATTACAATGGATAAGTACGCAATGGGAAGAATGTCTTGCAATCCGGCTATCGGAGGCACAGCAAAAGGGCACCTGGTTCGTGAAATTGATGCATTGGGCGGTGCAATGGGTAAAATTGCCGATAAAACCGGAATCCAATTTAGAATGCTAAATAAATCCAAAGGACCGGCAGTATGGTCCCCAAGATGCCAATCTGATAGGAATTTATATTCAGCGGAAGCTCTGAAATTTATTAGTTCTGTAAAGAATATAGAGATATTAGAGGATTCTGTCGTAGAAATTCTGGCTGAAAATCATGCTATTCACGGAATAAAAACTCAAAAAGAAGGATTTATAAAATCCTCTGCTGTTATTCTTTCTTCAGGTACATTTCTAAATGGATTAATGCATACAGGTTTGAAATCCACAACAGGCGGAAGATTTGGTGAGAAGCCTGCAATGGGAATTACTGAGTCTTTGGAGAAATTAGGATTCGAATCAGGAAGACTAAAAACAGGCACTCCTCCCAGATTAAGGAAAGACTCTATTAACTGGGATATACTCGAAGAGCAAGCTGGAGATGAAAATCCTCAGCCATTCTCTCACTTTACACCTAAAAATAAATTTCCATACTTGCCGCAGGTCAGCTGCTTTATTACACATACTGATGAAAATGTTCATAGGATTCTGGAAAAAGGGTTTGATCGCTCCCCGATGTTCACAGGTTTAATAAAGGGAGTTGGTCCTCGTTACTGTCCTTCTATCGAAGATAAAATTGCCAGGTTTAAAGATAAAAAGCAGCACCAATTATTCCTTGAACCGGAAGGTCTCGAGAGTGATATCATTTATTTAAATGGATTTTCAACATCCCTCCCTGCTGATATACAGAGCGAAGCTTTAAAAAAGATAAGAGGATTGGAAGAAGCTGAAATGGTTCGCCCTGGTTATGCGGTGGAGTATGATTTTTTTCCGCCGCATCAGGTTGATCTTACCTTAGAAACCAAATTTATAAAAGGATTGTATTTTGCAGGACAAATAAACGGGACAAGCGGTTATGAAGAAGCTGCAGCTCAGGGCTTAATTGCCGGGGTAAATGCTGCTGCAAAAATAAAAAATCTGCCTGAGTTTGTTCTGAAAAGAAGCGAAGCTTATATAGGAGTATTAATTGATGATCTGGTTAATAAGTCTACTTATGAACCATATAGGATGTTTACCTCAAGAGCAGAATATAGACTTTTATTAAGACAGGATAATGCAGATCTCAGATTAATGGAATATGGTTATAAATATGGTTTAATTTCGAGCGATATTTTTGAAGAGGTAAGAAGCAGAAAAGCATTTATTGCAAAAAGTGTCGAACTCTGTAATAATTTCAAGCTTCGTGCAAAAGATATTAATCCTCTTTTGTCTTCAAAAGGATTATCGGAAGTTGATTCGGCGGAAACAGTATCAAAGCTGTGTAAAAGGCCTGAATTGTCGCTGCCGGAAATTTTTGACAGCATGAACGGCTCATCACCGCAGTGGACTGAAGAATTAAGGAATGATTTATTGTGTTTAAATCAGGTGGAAATAGAGGTGAAGTATGAGGGGTACATTAAAAGACAATATGACATGATACTAAAGCTTGAAAGGTATGAAGATTCCAAAATTCCTTTAACATTAAATTATTTAAGTTTAAAATCTTTGTCTTCCGAAGCAAGAGAAAAATTAAATAAGGTAAGGCCTAGATCTATCGGACAAGCTTCAAGGATATCCGGTATTACACCATCTGATATTTCAATTTTGTTGGTTTATTTAAAAAATTAATTCAAAGGGATGCTTGCATGGTTGATGTACAGGAGCAGTATTTAAAAGAAATCCAATCGTTTTATTGGGAAAATGGGTCTAATCCTGATATAGATGTTTTAGAACGGTTAGCATACTTCGCAGAGTTAGTAGCTGAGAAGAATGAACAAATTAATCTGATCTCCAGGAAAGATATTAATTCTTTAATCGAAAACCATGTTTTTTTTTCCTCTTTTATTGCCAGGTATATTCCGGAAAAATGTACAACTTTTTTAGACATCGGAACCGGCGGCGGATTTCCCGGGATTCCTTTGGCAATTATGAGGCCTGAAATGAAAGGGGTGCTTATCGATTCTACGGGGAAAAAAATAGACGCCGTTAAGGAGTTTATAGATAAGCTCAAATTAAGCAATGTAGCTGCGGTTAATGAAAGAATCGAAAGTCCGGAATTTATAAACAGTTATTCAAAATATTTTGATTTGGCAATAAGCCGTGCTACTGCACCGCTGATTATTCTTTTAAGGTATGCTTTACCGATTTTAAAGGATAAATCATATCTTGCCGCAATTAAGGGAGGAGATCTGCATGATGAATATCAAAAAGCCGAGCTGAAATATAAACCTCAAATAAAAAAATCAACAATTTTTGAACTTTCCTACCGGCCGTCCAATATTCGTAATCAAAAAGGAAAGAAACTGGTTTTACTGGAGCTGAATAAATAATCATTGAAAAATCTCTTTGAAGAAATAAGCAGTTTATCTACTGAACAAAGAAATCCAAATTCAGCAGATATAGATAGCCGGTCCACTTCGGAAATCCTAAAAATTATTAATGAGGAAGATAAAACCGTTGCATTTGCTGTAGAGAAAGAACTTACATACATTGAAGAAGCTGTTGAATTAATTGTTAATTCTCTGAAGAACGGAGGAAGGCTTCTCTATTTCGGTGCCGGAACAAGCGGAAGGCTTGGAATAATAGATGCATCGGAATGCCCGCCCACTTTTGGTACTCCTTATGAATTAATTAGAGGTTTCATAGCCGGCGGTAATGAGGCGATGTTTAAAGCTCAGGAAGGTGTTGAGGATTTTGAAGAAAACGGTGTCAAAGATGTTGCTGCTGCAGAAGTCAATGAAAAGGATTCTGTATGCGGAATTGCAGCAAGCAGAAGAACACCATATGTTTTGGGAGCGCTTAGGAAAGCAAAAGAACTAGGGGCAAAGACAATTTTCCTTACCTGCAACCCAAGAGGTTCATTCAGCTTAAAGAATATTGATATTGCAATTTGTCCTTACGTGGGTCCGGAAGTCATTATGGGATCTACAAGGATGAAAAGCGGAACAGCTCAAAAAATGGTTTTAAATATGCTTACAACTACCGCAATGATCCGGATGGGTAAAGTCTACGAGAATATGATGATCGATCTGCAGATGACCAATAAAAAATTAATCGAGCGTTCTAAAAAAATTGTTATGGTGGTAACAGGGGTTTCCTATGAGCATGCATCCGAATATCTTAAAAAAGCAGGCGGTCATGTGAAAAGGGCATTAGTGATGATAAAAACCGGTGTAGATTCGGAGGAAGCAGCTGAAAGGCTGAAAAAATCAGGGGGGTTTGTAAGACAAGCGATCGAATTGAAATAAATCCAAACCATTCGAATTAACTGCTTGATAGATTTCTTAAAATAAATTATGCCTAATTGTTTTCGTTTAGTTGTATTATTCCAGCTTATTGGATTTATATCTTTTCCTCAAACGGGAGAGATAATTAAGAATGATATAAAGGATTTTTTCAGAGTAGGCGGAGATGTTTTTACTGCCCCAGCGCATTTTGATAAAACCGACTGGCTCAATTTATCCGGTACTTTAGTATTAACCGGAGCTTCTTTTCTGGCAGATGAAGGAATAAAAGAATTTTCTCAGTCAAACAAATCATCTTTCCTTGATAATCTTTTTGAAATTGACAGGTACTATCATTGGGAAACTATGGCAATCAGTATTGCAGGTATTTATACATATGGATTGGCTGCTGATGACCATGATGTAAGAAATCTGGCAGTTCAATTATCAGAGGCTACCGTATATTCATCTCTTATAAATCTTGCCGTAAAATTTGTAGCAGGCAGAGCCAGGCCCTACATGGATCTGGGGAATACAAACTTTGAACCATTCAACTTTACATGGGAGCATTCCTCATTTCCTTCCGGGCATACAACATTATCCTTTGCTTATTCTACAATTATGGCGGATGTTTATAACAATTTTTTTTGGAAATTCAGCTGGTATTCTGCAGCAGTTCTTGTAGGTTTTGCGAGAATATA
The DNA here is from genome assembly GCA_964430095.1 of uncultured Ignavibacteriaceae bacterium. Lineage (GTDB taxonomy): Bacteria > Bacteroidota > Ignavibacteria > Ignavibacteriales > Ignavibacteriaceae > DATKLQ01. The sequence goes on along the minus strand of CAYSGP010000440.1, from coordinate 4,674 downwards.
TCATAATGCTCATTGGTTCTCCGATACGGTTCTAGGCGCAGCAATCGGTTATTTCGTGGGGAGATTTGTCATGAATCATCCAACCAATCAAAAGATCGAAGAAGCCCCGCAAAATCAAAATTTTTCCTTCAGCCTTTATCTGCCGCTCCCCTGATGATCCCGGATTCAGGAACAAATTTAATCCCAAAATGTATGTTTAAGTTCAGCTATATTTGGAATGCTTCAAGATAAAAATTTAGTCATCTGCTGTGAAGAAACCGGAAAACAATTTAATCGAGCTTTTTAAGAAGATCAATTCTCTCCAAGAGATAAAGAATTCAATATCCGGGGGAGCAAGATCAATAAATATTTCGCCTCTCTTCGGCAGTTCAAAGGCTCTTTTTGTTTCTAGTTTATCCGAAACCGAAGACCAGCTGATTATTATAGAATCCAGCAATAAAGCCGCCGATGAAATCAATGTTGAGTTAAGCATCATAGGCAATAGCCACTTAATTCTTTTTTCGGAATTTAAACAAGAAGAAATACAGCAGAAACTAACCGAAATATCTTCCAAGAAGAAATTTATATTAATTTCAACTTATGAGCTGCTGAATCTTTCACTTCCCCTTAAAGAAAAAATCGAAAAAACTATAACATCAATTCAAGCCGGCGGAGACTTGACCTATGATAATATATTGGAGTATTTGAATCTACTTAATTATCAGAAAGACAGATTTGTTGAAGCCCCGGGTGAATATTCACAAAGGGGAGCGATAGTAGATTTTTGGTCTTATAGTGAAAAAAATCCGGTAAGACTAGAATTTAACGGGGATTTTTTGGAGTCAATCCGTTATTTTGATCCGGACAGCCAACGCTCCACCGATGCTGCGGGACCGGAAGGTGTAACTTTGGCAGCTTCAATAAATGAGCTCTCAGTCAGTTCCTTCAGTACAATTTTTGACTATCTAGATAATCCCCTCTTCCTTGTCTCTTCTTATGAATTGAAAAATTTATCCGGGAAAAAGGTGGAAATCAGTCCTCATGTTCCGGAATCTTTCCAAAGCAATCCGGAGAATGTTAAGGATTATCATTTAGATAATGAATTCCCTGAACCGTTTCAGGTTCAACACAAAGAGGAAGCAATTGCCGGGCAATCTGATGCTTCCTCTAAATTACTGCAGAGTTCAAATGCAAGATGGCTGGTTGAGGAAGAAATCGGTACACTTAGAACTGATATAGGTTTTGCGGAAGCACCGGCTATCAATTCAAATTATGAGATATTGTTTTCCAAATTGATAGAATATTTTGGATTAAATTATAAGATAATTATTACAGCTGAAAATGAACTTCAATCTTCACGCTTAAAGGATCTGCTGCTGGAATTTAATGAAGATTCTGTACATTGGCTTGATTCCGGGAAATTGAAAATTGAAACTCTTGCAATAAAAAAAGGCTTCATACATAGAGATTCAAAATTGCTTCTCCTGACAGATTACCAGATTTTTAATAAACCATATAGAAGCAGGCTTCCGCATGTAAGGAGGTTCAAAAAATCAAAATCAAAGATGTTTGCTTCGATAAAAAAAGGGGATTATGTAGTTCATGAAGATTATGGGATTGGAAAATATGTAGGATTGGAAACAATAAAAATAGGAGATGTAAACCAGGAATCGATGAAAATCCTCTACAATGAAGGAGGAGTTGTCTATGTAAATCTGAATTATCTTTCATTAGTAAAGAAATATTCCTCAAATGAGAATCTGAGTCCTACATTGTCTAGCCTTGGCACTGCCGACTGGACAAATACAAAGAATAAAACCAAAAAGAAAATAAAGGAAGCAGCCCGTGAGCTGATTGAACTTTATGCAAGAAGAAAGGCAACAAAAGGATATCAATTCAATGCAGATACAGTCTGGCAGAAAGAATTGGAAGCTTCCTTCATTTATGAAGATACTCCTGATCAGGAGAAAGTTACGGAAGAAGTAAAGCAGGATATGGAAGCTGAAAATCCGATGGACAGACTTATCTGCGGTGATGTAGGCTTTGGTAAAACAGAAGTAGCCGTTAGAGCAGCTTTTAAAGCTGTGCAGGATGGAAAACAGACTGCGGTTTTAGTGCCCACAACAATTTTAGCGGAACAGCATTATAATACTTTTAAAGATAGACTGGTTCAATTTCCCGTAAAAACAGCCGTGATTTCAAGATTCTTTTCAAAAAAGCAGCAGACTGAAATTTTAAAAGATCTGGAAAAAGGAAAACTAGATGTTATAATAGGAACGCATAGGCTGCTTTCGAAGGATGTAATGTTTAAGGATTTAGGTCTGCTTATAATTGATGAGGAGCATAGGTTCGGGGTTATGTCTAAAGAAAAGCTCCGCTCCCTAAAACTTAATGTTGATACGCTTACATTAACTGCAACCCCCATCCCGCGGACATTAAATCTATCTTTGCTGGGTGCGAGAGACCTTTCCATAATTGCAACGCCTCCTCCAAACCGGCAGCCGATTTATACTTATGTCTCAGTGTTTGATGTTTTTAAAATAAAAGAATGGATCCTGAATGAGCTTAAAAGAAACGGTCAGGTTTATTTTGTTCACGACCGGGTTCAATCAATTGATAAGCTTGCAGGATATTTAAATAAATATATTCCCGGCATAAAAATCGGAATTGCTCACGGACAGATGAAACCGTCGCAGCTTGAAAATGTTATTCATGGCTTTCTAAATAGAAAGTATGATGTTCTGCTTTCAACTAAAATTATAGAATCAGGTATTGATATTCCTAATGTAAATACTATCATAATAAACCGTGCCGACCGGTTCGGCCTTGCGGAGCTGCACCAGCTTAGAGGTCGAGTGGGGAGATCCGCAAGACAAGCTTACGCTTATCTTATTGTGCCTTCTTTAAGCGGCATTTCAAAAAAAGCTTTAAGAAGACTTCAAGCCATTGAGGAATTTACCGAAATAGGAGCAGGTTTCAATCTATCTATGCGTGATCTTGAAATCAGAGGAGCCGGAAATCTGCTGGGTACCGAACAGTCAGGATTCATTAATGATGTAGGTTTTGATTTATATATAAAATTAATAAACCAAACTGTTGAAGAATTAAAATATCAGGAATTCAAGGAAATCTTTAAAACTCTTCCTAAACCTGAGGATAAAACAGAACCTACTATTGACACTTACTTTGAAATAGGGATTCCCGAGATCTATATGCCTGAGCAGGTAGACCGCCTTAATTTTTATACTGGTTTATTTTCAATAAAAAGCATTCAGGATCTTGAAGAACTGACTGAAGAAATGAAAGACCGTTTCGGTCCGCTGCCCCTTCTTGTTCAAAGATTGATTGGGACAGCGGCTATAAAATTTTATTCCTCATATGCGCTGTTTGAAAGAGTAATTATTCAAAGAAAAAATATATTTATAATCCTTCCCAAAGGTGAAAAGGAAGATTATTATAAATACAGGTTTATTGAACTAATGCGTTTCATAATGGATAATTATAAAGATAAAGTGAAATTTAATCAGCAGAAAGAAACTATGAGGTTAATTGTACCAAATAATTTTGAATCTCCCGAAAAGCTGATTAATTTTTTGATTGAATTTTGCAGAAACATCAAAGATCTGTTTAATAAAGAACCAAAACTTCAGGAAACAGCGTAGAATAGTATTATTCATATTCAGATCATTTAATTTATTTTATGTTAAAAGAAGTCGATATATACACTGACGGCGCATCTAGCGGAAATCCCGGTCCTGGAGGCTACGGTGTAGTTCTTTTATACAATAATCACAGGAAAGAACTTTCTGGAGGTTTTAGAAAAACTACAAATAACAGGATGGAATTGAAGGCAGTTATTGAGGGTTTGAAAGCATTAAAATCAAAATGTAAGGTTACTATCTACAGTGATTCAAAGTATATTGTAGATGCCGTAGAAAAAGGATGGCTGGATAATTGGGCGGGAAAAGGATGGGTAAGAAACAAAAAAGATAAATTATCTAATCCCGATTTGTGGCGGGAGCTTTATGCCTTATTGAAAGAGCATGAAGCGGAATTTAAATGGGTAGAGGGGCATAAAGGGAATGTAGAAAATGAAAGATGCGATTTGATGGCCGTAAAAGCTTCTCAGAAAAAAAATCTTCCGCCTGATACCAATTTTGAACTGAATGAAACCGGGGGGACCTTTCAGTTTAATTCTTAAAAAATTTTTAATTGATATTGAGGTCAATTGCAGTCTTAAATGCAATTACTGCATAACCTCCGATCTTGACCTTTACAGGGTATCCGTTTTTTATAAACACTTCAAGATGGCAAATTCCCTCCCGGTTAATTGCTTCTCCCTGAAGCGATTTAAATGACAAAAATTTACCGTCATGCTTTACTAAATTATATTTAATCAAGTATGCCCCTAATGGTCCGTTTGCGTTTCCGGTTACCGGATCTTCATTTATTCCGATTGCAGGGGCGAACATTCTTCCATTTGTCAGAATTTCTTTATTTGAACTTTCTAAGGTAAAAACGAAATAACCATTGCAGCCTATTTTTTTACTTAATTGGGTTAAATTATTTAGATTGGGTGTCAAGGAGTTTAGCTTCAGCTTTGATTTTATTCCGATTAAAACTTTCGAATGCCCTGTAGAAACAATTTGTATTGGAAGTTTTTCATATAAGTCTTCGTCCTTTAGTCCCAAAGAA
>CAYSGP010000439.1:0-15781 GCA_964430095.1 uncultured Ignavibacteriaceae bacterium | reverse complement strand
TATTAACCATTAACGTTTAACTTGGTTGGCAGCTATGCCGCGCTAGTATGAATGATTAAATGCTTCAAGGATTAAAGAGAGTTTTTTTATTCATTCATCCATTCAACTGAACAGCCATTCATTTAGAATGACCTAATACCGATTACCTTTTCTTTGGACATCCTGCATTCACATCATGAATCCAAGATTCTGAATCCGGTATCCAGTATCCTGCATCCGGTATCCTTCATCTATTAACCTGTTCCGAGCTCGATATTCCAAATAAGTCATATGGTTTTTGACTCAAATTATCATTAAAGAAATAGACTGCAAGAAAAATGTATGCGGCAAATCCGAAAATAATAAGCAGCTGAATCCTGTTTGTTTTTTGAATATCCTGTTTTGATTTTACATTACAGACTTCACCGGGACAATGCTGCACCTTTTCTTTATAAAAAAGAGGATAAAACATGCATCCCAAGCAGATGCCGAATACTGATTCAAAAAATAAGAATACCAGGCAGATCAGGCAGATAAGGCCTGTAATGGGGCTGTATGAATTTAATATCACCATTAGAATGAACATTATTCCTGCCAAAGCTATACCGATTATCCATGCAAATTTTTTCTGAGCTGCTCCGACATATTCAGGCACCTGGTTTCCCACGATCAAACGCCCGATTATTAATGTTGGAGAATATTTTGGATTAACAAATACACGGATTATAAAGTCTGTAAGGAATATAATTATTACATACTTTAACCATAAAAAATCCTGCTTAAGCAGGACAATCATTATTGATGTAAACATCATTAAAAAAAATATCCCTGCCGATGCTCTGATTTCTCTTTCATTTAAAACAGGGATATTATATCCTTCAGCTTCTTCACCGAAATTTATTATTTTACTCATTATATGACCCTTCTTTAAAAAAATTGATTTGATATAGTTGATCAATAGCCAGCTGAGCTACTTGTTAGTAATGATTATAATTCAAAAATCAAAAACCGTTAATCTTTAAAATTTTTCCATTAACCCGGCATTAGAAATCCGGCATCAAGTGACCGTTTAATCAACGTCTTGTTCCACATTTATCTCAGTATTACCCCTTGCCGTTTTAGAAAATAATAGGGGAGTTATATAGTACGGTTTGCCGCCGCTTGTAAGTTAAAATTTAACTTTAAATATAAAATATTCAATAAAAAATTCTAAAAAACCTGCTGTCATGAAACTACCGCATCTATGTTAATCCTCTGAATGGATTTCTTCCCGTGGTGTTCTTTCATTTTTTATATTAGCAAAACATCTATGATGTTTCGTTATCAATTTTTCTTACCGATACCTCTAACCGATAACCGATTTTCATTTTTTCCATAATTCACCACTCCAACACTCCAGTAGTCTAATTAATTCAAAAATCTACCATTTTATACAAATTATTTATTATAAAACCTTTCCAGATTGATTAACAAAATTATATTTGCGAATTTATTACAGAAAAGATAAATTATTATCTATTTAAATGTGGATCTAATAATTTCTAACCTTGTTGGGTTTAGAATTATGCTATCTTGCCGGCTAAAATCCTGATTTAGTGGATAAAGAAAAAATTTATGAAACCTGAAATATTAGGTTTAAGTTTAGGCATTTTCTCCTACTGCATTATAATCACTATATATCTTACACTATATTATAAAACAAAGGAGCAATTTCTTAAAACCTGGTCTATTGCAGTATCGATCGCACTTTTACGATTTCTTATTGAAATAGTCCAGATTATTTATGGCGGAATTTTATCCCTGGAAGTAACCGATTTACTAATTTCCACAATAAACCCTTTGCTGTACTCATCAGGCGTTTACCAACTCAAGCGAAAAAAATTCCCGCATGTTTATATCTACATAACAATTTTAATTTGTGCATGGTTAATTTTTTCAAGCACTGATGGAAACATCCCGTTAATGCTCCGTTTATTACCAAATGCTTTTTTCACTTCTTTTCTTTTTGTGTCGGTTGGATTCATGTTCATTGGATTAGAAGGCAGAAGCGTTGGAAAGAAAATTACAGGTACATCCCTGATACTTTGGGGAATTCATAGAGGGATTTATCCATTTATAATATCTGCTGAATGGGCAGAAGTATCCACATACTTTATTTACTTTGCAATCAGTTTATCTGCAGCTGTTGGTGTAGTAATATATTATTTTCAGGTAATCAGTCAAGAGTTAAAACAGAGCAAAGATTTTTTTGAAATTATTGCAGAAAATGCGGATGACATTATCTTCCATTACCGGTTTCTTCCTTCACGGAAACTTGAATTTGTAAGTCCTTCCTGTAACAAAATACTTGGCTATAATCAGATAGAATTTTATAATGATCCGGAACTGATCTTAAAAATCATCCATCCTGATGATAAGCATTTATTGGATCCGTTTGAAAAAGATTTTAAAGATCCGGTTATCATGAGATTTAACCGCAGAAATAGTTCGGTGGTTTGGCTGGAAACTAAAATATCAGCTGTTAAGAATGAAAAAGGAGATATTTTATTTATAGAGGGGATTTCACGCGATGTAACTGAAAGGATAGACTTTCAGAAAAAGATTACGGAGAGTGAAGAACGCTACCGTCTTATGTTTAATCTGTCATCTGCAGTAATGCTGTTAATCGATGCAGTAAATGGGAAAATTTTCGATGCAAATAAAGCCGCCTGTGATTTTTACGGGTATTCAAAAGCTCAGCTGCTGCATAAATACATTTCGGAAATAAATACCATTGACGATTTTAAAAACATACGTGAAGAAATAAAAATATTCGGGAGCAGACACTTTATTACCAAGCACAGGTTAGCAAGCGGTGAAAACCGGGATGTTGAAGTTTACACTACATATGAAATAATAGGAGATAGAGAATTATTTTATTCCGTAATACATGATATAACTGAAGCAATGAAGGCGCAGGAGGCTCTTAAGGAAAATGAAATCCGTTACAGAACTATGTTTGAAGATTCCTCTGCGGTGATGCTTTTGATTGATCCTGTTGCAGGTAAAATATGGGATGCTAATAAAGCTGCCTGTGAATTCTATGGTTACACCAGGGAAGAATTCACGGGTAAATATATTACGGATTATAATAAAAGTTTAGATTCACCGTATCTAGAAAAATTCATACCACTGGTAAAATCAGGAGAAATAAATTACCGGCAATATAAACATCTGCTTGCCGATGGAAAATTAGTTGATGTGGAAGTCCACGTTAGTGTAATTGTAATTAAAGGTAAAGAATTATTTTTCTCAATTGTTCATGATATTTCAGACAGGTTGAAGATCGAAATGGAGCTTGAGCACCACAGGGAACATCTTGAAGATATTATTGAGGAAAGAACGCTTGAACTGAGTCAGTCTGAAGAAAGATTTAGAAGAGTAGCCGAGAATTCAGATGATTCAATAATTATTTTTGATAAAGACCTTACGGTGCAATATATTAATCCCATTGTTGAAAAAAGAAATCCCTGGCTTTATGAGAGTATACTTGGGAAAAAACCTGCAAACTTTGGAACGCCGAGTCCGCTGACAAGTGAAATAGAATATACTCTGAAAGAGGTTTTAGCAACCAGAAATATAATTACAAGAGATTATACACTCCCCGATAAAAGGGTTGTTGAGTTCCTTGTTCTGCCGGTTCTAGATAATAATAATGGGGAAGTGGAATTACTCTTGGCTCTAGGAAGAGATGTTACGCAAAGAAAAAAACTTGAAGAGAGCCTCCATGAGGCCTTGGAAAAAGAGAAAGAAATAAATGAACTTAAAACTCAGCTTGTCTCTACAGTTTCCCACGAATTCAGAACTCCTTTGGCAGGAATATTATCTTCTGCTGAGTTATTGGAAAGATACGGTAGAAAGTGGGATGAAGAAAAATATTACCGGCATATTGAAAGGATACGTCATTCTGTAAATAATTTAACATTACTTATGGAAGATGTGCTAACGCTGGGAAGAGTGGAATCTAAAAAGATTGAGTTTAAACCGGCAGATATAGATTTAAATTTGATTTGTAATGAACTTTTAGAAGAAGCAGTACTTATTGCTTCGGAAAAACATAAAATCGAATTTATTAAAACCACGATTGATGATAATTACAAAACCGATGAAAGATTATTCAGACTTATTTTTTCAAACCTGCTTTCCAATGCAATAAAATATAGTCCTGACGGCGGCAAGGTGATCTTTAAAGTCTCCGAGTCTGATAAAGAGCTGCTGTTTGAAATATCGGATGAGGGAATAGGAATACCGGAAGTTGATATGGAAACATTATATGCTCCTTTTTTCCGCGGAAACAGCGTTAAACATATTCCTGGGACCGGGCTCGGATTACCGATTGTAAAGGAAGCTATTGAGCTTTATAATGGTAAGATTCAGGTCACTAGTGAAGTCAATAAAGGTTCTACTTTTTATGTTACATTGCCTAAGGTTAAATTTGTTTAATCCATGAAAAAAATTTTAGTTATAGAAGACGAACCTGAAGTTAGAGAAAATATTAAAACTCTGCTCGAAGAAGAAGGTTACAAAGTGTTTAACGTTTCCGACGGAAATGATGGTATTTCATTAGCGAAAGAAATTGCTCCCGATCTTATTATATGCGATGTAATAATGAAAGATATGAATGGTTATGAAGTATTAAGAAATTTATCAGCCGATCCTGCAACTGCAGTAATTCCTTTTATTTTCCTGACGGCAAAGACTGAAAAAGAAGATTTGAGAATGGGTATGGAACTTGGCGCCGATGATTATATTTTCAAGCCTTTTCAGACAGATACACTCCTGCGTGCAATACAAATAAGACTTAATAAATTTGAACTGCTGCGTGCAGAGTTTATAGGCAGAAGAGATAAAGATGATCTCTCTTCAAGTGAAAAGAAAAGATTCGATATAAGGGATAAGGTCTTTTTAAAAGTAAATAACCAGATTGTTTTTATAACCGTGGGCGAAATAAAATTTATTGCTGCCGAAAACCAATATTCAAATGTTTATATGAACGATGGAAAATCTTACCTTCTCAGAATGTCATTATCCAAATGGGAAGATAAATTATCTTCACATGCTTTTTACCGGATACACCGCTCGACAATAATAAATATTAATTTTATTGATAAAATTGAAAAATGGTTCAACAATTCATTAAAATTATATGTTAAAAATGTGAAAGAACCTTTTATAGTAAGCAGAAATTATACAAGCAAATTTGATTCGTTTTAATAAATTTTTGAACCGGTTCAATTCCCCACCGACATTCACAACAAAATCCTGCATTTTTACAACCCGGTAATTCTAATAACAACATTTTAATTCAAATTTAATAGCATTATTAGGAGATTTGACTCACAAAAATTTTTCTAAGAAACGAAATGATAATTTCGAGGATAAATAGTCCGGTATCGATTCGAATATGAAATAAATGTCGGTAACATATTTGTAAAAGTCTTTTGGCAGAGGATGAAATAAGCAGTTATTGGAAATGCATTAATAAATTATGACTTGATGCGGAATTAATGTTGAATATGGAGCTTAAGATTCTTCTGCCATTAATTTTGAAGAGATAAATAAGCAGTCGTGCCGCACGCGGATCCTCTTTCTTGCCATTCCTGAATTATTCATGTTAAAAAAAGCCTGGAAAGAATTCCTTTTCTGAACACCGTATTATTACTTCAAAAAACAGTTGAAAGAAATCCGCAATAATTCGTGTGCAAAAAATAATGACTAATAGTGGAGATAAAAGAAGGGAAAAGGTGATTGAATTTAAAATTCATTTAAAAAAGGAATTTCTTTGTTGAAAAATATTTCCCGGTTTGTTATCATAGATGATGATCCGATTGTCAATGCTTTTTGCAGGATGCTGATAAATCATGTTGATGAAAAAATGGAAGTCAGGACTTTCATGGTCCCTGAAAAAGGATTTGAGTTTATTACATCCAAGCATTCAAAAGATGGTCAATCCAGTTCAATAATTCTTCTCGATTTAAATATGCCGCAGATGACAGGCTGGGAATTCCTTGAACGCTTTGAAGAACTAGATGAGAAAATAAAAAAACAATTAAATATATATATACATACCTCGTCATTTGATGAACAGGACAGAAAGAGAGCTTTTACAAATAAGAATGTTAAGGATTATATAATTAAACCGATTTCGGAGGAAATAGTCAAAACTATTATTGGTTAGAACCGTTCCTGCATTTCATTATCAGCAGGAATTCTGCTTATACCACGGCAGCGATGAAGAAGAATCTAAACTTTCAAAAATCTCAAACTGGTCTTTTGAATTAAATAGTGATGTAGCGAGCTTAACCTGCTTTTCGTTCAGATGATATTTATTACAGCTCATTTTAAAGAGACTGTGAACAGCCTCAGCAAATTCCCCCTTGCCTGCTAGCCTTTCTCCCCATTCATATGAGTTTAATTTTCCTCCCCTTATCTCTTTTATCCGGTTAATTATTTTGCTCTCCTTTTCCGGGAACTCCTTCTTCAGCCAGTCAAGAAACAAATCTTTAACCGAATAGGGGAGTCTCAGCATTGCATGTCCGGCAAAGATTGCTCCTCTTTCAGAAGATTCCTTTAATATTGCCGGTATCTCTTCATCTGTTAATCCTGGAATTACCGGTGCAATATTTACGCCTGCCGGAATATTATTTTTTGCCATTACTTCAATTGTCTCAAACCTTTTTTCCGGCGAAGATGTTCTTGGCTCCATTCTCCGTGCTAAATCCCTGTCAAGAGTAGTAATCGATAGGCAAACCGAAATCAGTTTTAGTTCAGCCATTTCCTTAAGCACATCTAAATCTCTCTGCACCAAAGAATTTTTTGTAATCAAGCTTACCGGATTCCTATATTTCAGGCAGACTTTCAGTGCTCCTCGCGTAAGATTAAGCTTTTTTTCCAAAGGCTGGTAACAGTCGGTGTTTCCTGAAAACATAATTATGTCAGGCACGTAGCTTTTTTTCTTCAGTTCCGCTTCCAGCAGCTTAGGCGCATTGGGCTTTACCATTATCTTTGTTTCAAAATCCAGTCCTGCGGAAAAGCTTAAATATTCATGCGAAGGTCTTGCATAGCAGTAAATGCATCCATGTTCGCATCCCCTGTAAGGATTAAATGAATTCTCAAATCCCAGATCTTCGCTGTCGTTCTTTGCAATAACACTTTTTGAATCGTCTATAAAATACTGGGTTGGGATTTTTCTTTCAGGAAAATTTTCTTCTTCTCCATTTTCATCTATTATATAAGGAGCATCTTCGGCAATATCGTCCGGAAAATCCTCAATACGGAGTCTTTCAAACCTATTCCCCGGATTAAATCCGGCGCCTCTGCCTCTTGTCTTTTGTTTGATCATTTACAACGATATTTTTTTATGAATTTCAAAAACGCAGCGTATTGTTTTAAATGAACTACATTAAGATCTGAACTGAATTTTTCAAATTATTCAAAATAATCCCGAATCGTTATGTGGGAAATGGGAAAATAATTCTCTGTGCTCCAGACTAATATTTAAAGATTAATTGAATTTTTCCCGGTATTAAAATTTTGAGAATTAAGATATTTCTTAACCGGATGACTGCCTGCCGGATTTCTCCTCAACCATCTGACAATATCATCTTCAGTATCAATATCAATTAACTCAGGGAGCAGTTTATAAGATGAATTTCGTTTTTCCAGCTTTTTTAAAGTAATCTCTAAAACTTTATCCGTGCTCCATGGAATTCCAGTAAAAATATCTTTATTCAATTCAGATAATCCGATAAGATAATATCCTCCGTCAGAAGACTGCCCTATAACGGCATTGTGATTTTCTAAATATTTAAAAGTTTCTTTTATTAAAGATGATGAAAGATCAGGAATATCTGTCCCGATTAAAATTATTTTCTCCTCTTTATCTTTAAAGAAATTTGAAAAAGCATTATACATTCTCTTCCCGAGATTTTCACCTTTCTGGCAGACTAGTTTGAAAGAATCCGGTACCCAGCTTTTAATTTTATTTTTGTTCTCCGGGCTTTCATAAAAAATGTATAGATCAATTCCGGATTCTTTTAATTTCAGGCATTCATTTAAAATGTATTCCGCACAAATTTTATAGAATTCCGCAGAAAAATTACCTCCGAGTGTTTTTGCTATTCTAGTTTTTACTTTTCCGATTTCAGGATATTTTAGGAATATTATAACTTTATAATTGCTCATTTTAAAAATCTGATTCAAAAAAGAAGTTAATCCCTGAATAATTCTAAAAAAATTACTTTCAAAATAATGAGGCTTGCCAATAAAGAACCTTTTAAGGTACCCGTTACCTTCGATTTTCCGATACGTTTCCTGTAGCTTACAGGCACTTCAAGTATTTTAAGATTCTTTTTTAGAGCTTTAATCTGCATTTCCACTGTCCATCCGAACCATTTATCTTTCATCTTAAGATCCAGCAGCTTTTCTGTTTTAATTGCCCTGAACGGCCCCAGATCCGTATACTTGAATCCCCAGAAAATTTTTATCAGAAAACCGGAGATATAACTCCCTATCCTCGATTGAATTAATAGAGCATCTTTTTCTCTTTTACCTAATATCCGGCTGCCTATTACAAAATCATAATTGCCTTGGATTATGGGGTTAATTAGAAATTCAATCTCTTCCGGATAATCGCTGTAATCGCCGTCCAGAAAAATTAAAATTTCATATTCTTTAGAAACTGCATATTCAACTCCTTTCAGGCATGAAGAGCCGTATCCTTTTATTTTCTCTTCAAGAACGGTTGCACCGGTCCTGGCTGCGGCTTCCGCAGTTCCATCGGTAGAATTATTATTAACTACAATGATTTCCGAAATGAGTTCTTTAGGAATGTCTTTAATGACTTTTGGAATTGCTTTTTCTTCATTAAAAGCGGGAATAATTACGGCAGCTCTCATTTGCTGTCTAAAGCTGGATACGGAAGATGTGGCATTGATAGCTTTTAAGCTCTACATACAAACCGTTTGCCCTTAATTCATAGACCGATCTATGGTAATCAGCATCGTTCAGCAGGTCCTCAAATTTCAAAATTTCTTTGTCTGTACTGAACTCGAATTTGATTCTGCATTGTGAAGTTACTGCGGCATAATTAATTGCCACTAAAATGATTTCATTCTCCAAAGACCATGTCCAGGCCAAAAAATTTTCAAAAGCTTTATTCCAAGCATCAATAGGAAGCGGATCAATCAGCTTCCATTTTCCCTTTTTAAAAATATCGTTGTTAATAATCGGCAAAAGTTTTTTATAGAAATTTTTTACATATTCCGATACTTTTTCCTCCGGTTCTCTCCCAAGCTGACTCGGTATTCTGATCTTTTTTCCTTCAAATTGTCCGTCATAAAATAATTTCATTCCCTGTATTGTACTAAAGGCAGCCGCTGCAGCTAATGATCTGGGTTTACCGAATTTTGCTGCAGCCCGCAGTTCATCATGATTTTCAATAAACCTTACTGATTTCTGCTGCTGTTCATCATCAAAATGCAGATGATTTTTAATCCCTTGTATATCATTATAAAACAGAAGATCGGAAAAAGTTTTATCATAAGTATAATCAAATCCCTGATTCTGAAGCTGACTCTCAAGATCCCAGTATACTTCCGCAATTAATAAAAAATCAGGAGCTTTTTTCTTTACTTCCTTAATTGCACCATTCCAGAATTCATCTTCGGGCTTCGGAATTCTTCGTTTATTAAGTACGCCCATCCATGTATTATAAAAAACATTATTTAAGGCGAGCATTGCCATATCACATCTGATTCCGTCACACAGATCTGTAAGTTCCAACAGAGTATTTTTCAAAAAATTCCTGGCTTTTTGAGAAAAGAAGTTCACCTGCACTGTATCCGTCCAGGCAAGGAAAAAAGGATCTCTCCCGTGTGCAAATACTTTGCCGTCAGCAGAATGCGGCTTATAAAAAGTACGGCTGTCTCCCTGCAGGCTTTCTACATCTGCTTCTAAAAAGAATTCAGGGTTTGTACTGATATATTTTGATTCCGCGCTGAAGTGATTGGGTACAAAATCCAGGATTAATTTTAAACCAAGTCTGTTTAAATCTTCCTTGAAAGTCAGGAGCTCATCCTTAGTACCGATAAGCGGATTTATTTCATAACAATCGATTGAAAAAGCCGATCCAATGATATCTTCTCTCTTCCAATCGGGTAAGGCTTTTGTATAGGTTGAAACAAGCTCAGCTATAAAGCAGGTTTCATCAATAATATTTTCCCTGGTTTTCCAAATTCCCATCATCCATATAAAATCTATCCCGCTCTCAGCAAATTTCCTGAAATAATCTTTTGGAATGTCCGACAGTCTTGCATCACGGCCAAACTGTTTAATCCAATTCCTTGTATTTATTTCGTACGTTTTCGGATTTTTATTCGGCATTGAAAAATTTTTTTTAGTTCAGTGAAAAATAATATGTTGACGGGAGGCAGGCAAATTTTTCTTACAAATAAATTTAATTCACTTCTCCTTCCGAACTTCAAAAAATTCCAATTATGTAAAAATTACTTTTTTGAAATGAAATGTTACGATTGTTGTGGTTAACATTTATTAATTATATTATTTATTAAAATGCCGCAACAGCTATTTAATAGGCTATTGAGGCAAACTTATTAGGTACGGTAATTGAATTACTGCGGTTTGTTTTTCTTAAGAATCTGCCGGCTTTTATGCTTGAGGGTATGTTTTAGTAAGTAAAAAGAGTTAAATTTTAGCTCTCAATATTATAAATGAATAAATATTAAGAGGTTTGAATGTTAAAAACAAATCCTAGTAAAGAAATTATTGATACCAATGCTTTTGTTTATCCTGATCTCAATACTAAGGACGGACTTGAAGACGAACTCGATAAATATACAAGAACCGCTGTAGAGGATATCAAGTTTTCATTAATTATAAAACCTGCAATAATTTCATTTATTGCCTTAATAATATCCTTTTTTTTAGATCTCTCCTCGGTTCCTATTTTAGGAGATATCACAGTTGAGATTGCTAAAGGTCTTTTCCCGGCCTGGCAGCCCGAGCAGACCATTTCCCCCTACAGTTTTTGGTGGCTTCCGGTCGTAATATACGCTCTTTTCCTGTTTTTAGCCTTTTTAGCATATAATAAATTAAAAATTGAAATAATAAGAACCCCTGCTTCGGAAACAATTGACAGAATAATAAATTCCTACACCAGCGTAATCGACAGTATATCCACGGCACTTCCTTTAATCGGTGCTGCAATTCTTTTGATAAGCATCAAACTGGGGGAAGAAGTGTTCCTCGGTTTGTCCGTTCCTTTCGAAGTTAAAGCACTGATAGTACTGGCACTTGGGAAATTGTTTGAGCCGGTTCTTGATCAGCTTGGAGTTGAATTTCAGAATGTGGTTAATCACGTAACTGATATAAAAGACAGATATTTCTCGCGTATACAGATTGAAAATTCCAGGAATATTATCAAACAGCTTGCCGCACAGAACAGCGCCGTTACTAAAATTCCCGAAATATCTCTGACTGATCTGGAAAAATATAAGAATCTTCTGGAACAAACTGCACGTCTAAGCCAGGTAATTCATGAAAACTTTGACTCGGTAAGTTCGGTCCTTGAAAAGATGAACAGCGTTCAAAGTATCAGCGGGGAAAAAATAGAGCAGTTAAAGATGCTGGCGAATTCCATCTTCCAGGCATCAAATTCATTAAGTGATGAAAAAACTCTTACCGGATTGAAGCATTTAGAATCCATTGTTCTTAAGAAATAACAGGTTTCATCATGATCCAAAAAGAAAGAGACAGCAAGTTTGTTATATACCAGGTACTTTACATTTTTGTAATTACTGTTCTTGCCCTTAAGGGAGCAGATCTGGATTTACGGCGGGTTGTTTCAAAGGAAAATGTTGTCGATAAAAGCGTTAAGGATTCCCTGGTTGTCTTGCTTGATTCGCTTTATGCCCAGGGGTTGAATTTCAAAATTCAAATTGACGAAAATCCTGTGGAGGAAAATATTAAGCTGAAAGAAAAGATGGCTTCAATGAAAAGGCAGATGGACCTTCTTACCGAAAAGATAAAAAGCATTCCACCGGAACAGAGAAAGGAACCTGAAGTTAGAGAGCAGACTTTACATCAGCTTCCGATTTCCACAACGCAGACTTTTATCCAATATACCTGGAATGAAGCAAGAAATACCGGAAATGTACCGACAGAGATATACGATCCTAAAGACATGAGCAAGCCTATTGCTGTAGTTCCGTCCGGTGAAGATGTGAAATTTGATCTTACCAATCAAAAAGAGGTAATTGCCAAATTCGGCAGCCGCCAGGAAAAAATTCAGGTTCTTCCCAATAAACCGCCTGAAGTAAAAATTGAACGCGCCACGACAAAAATGAATGCACAGGATATCTATGTCCAGGAACTTCAGAGAATTACGGTTTATAATGTTACCATAAAAGATGAAAGACCCGATCAGCTTAAGGTAACGTATTCCGGTCCGATTTCCGTCAGCGGTCCTCATAAAGATTATAAAGGGAATCCCGTTTATTATGTTTCATTAAAAATTGCTTCCACGGAAAACAGGTTTGAAGAATGGCTTGATAGAAATTCCACATTGCGCGAACCGGATGGCAGATACAAAGTAAATTTTTTCTTCACGATAGTTGATGAGAAATCAAAAGACAGGGTTCAAGTAGGGGATTCTTTCTTTTTCACTGATTTTTCTAAATAATTAATATAAAAATATATGTGTTATAAAATAGCTCTGAGCTTTGCTGCTCTATTTTTCATTTTGCCTTTTAACAGGATTATTTTTGCTCAGGAGGATCAGGAGCCGGTAGTCTATTATCAGATGGAACCTCTTGATGACAGCCTTTTCGTTAAAATACAGCAGGAAGTTTTTATCGATCCTCCCGATCCGAAAGCGGAAATAATAGTCGATCTCAGGGATCCGAATAATCAAACAGTATCCATAAGGGGAACTCTTTATCCCTTTCTTGCTTTTACGCCTGAAACGAGGGCAAAAATAACTACTTATCCTTTTAAAATTAATCTCGAAGAGGATATAAATTACGGAAGCGTGTTTACAAGGGTATTTGAAAAAATGAGAATCGGGAAAATATTTTCACCTCCAACGCGGCTTCAGATTTCTTCAAATCTTCAGTATATAAATCCCTTTCTCCAGATAATGGGAGGAGAAAGAATTGGAATTCCTTTAAAAGAAGATATTGGTATTTCCTTCGGCATCGCTACTCCGTATTCAGGAGTCCTGGAGTCGAATATGATTGAAGCTAATTTCCATGTGCTCGGAGCTTACGGAGGCTTTTTCAATTCACTGGACGGCTTAACCGATCTAAAATCAAAGAACAGTCATAATAATTTGTATGTTACTGTTGGATACCAGGTTGGCTATGTGATTCCCATCGGAAATTTTTTCGAGGTAAGCTATTCAGATGTATTGGAGCAGCCTAGTGAGACAGAGATGCAAGAATATACTGAAGGGGATACAATGGGGTATCATGCTAAAATTGTTACAAGTTCTTCTTTTAACTGGGAATTCAGATATCCGATCGGCTTATTCGGCTCAACCAGAGGAAAATTTTATGTTGCCAGGTATTTTAATGAATGGCATGTTGGCTATACCGGCAGGGAATTATCTCTTGCAGGGAGTACATTCGATTTTCGTTTCGATATTATGCCGCACAGCGATGTCAGACAGCCGCAGTACGTAATTGAAGCATTAATTCAAAAGGTTGCGGCCAATTGGGCTTTTAGTGCTTTTGCCATTGGTCCCTCAGTAGTATTATCACATGACGATAAAAAACATTTCAATATTATTACATTATTTCTAAATGTTAGATTAAAAGTAGGGACTTCATTGTAATTCTAACACACTCATTTCTGTCTTTGCATTAATTTGATGAGAATTATTGAAATTTAGACATCGGCCCAGCTCTTCGGCTGATAATAATGCAGCATTTCTTCCTGCACCGATCCCCGCTGAGGTTTATAATTATAGATGTACTTTGCTTCAGGAGGAAGTGAAGATAAAACCGATTCAATTCGTCCGCCTGTTTTTAATCCGAATAATGTTCCGCGATCGTATATCAAATTAAATTCAACGTATCGCCCCCTCCTTATAAGTTGAAAAAATTTATCATCATCGGAGAATTTTTCATTCATTCTTTTTTCGACAATGGGTATATAGGATTTTAAAAACGAATCTCCCACGGATTTAATAAGTTTTAGATTATTTTCATCATCTCCGTTTAAGTAATCGAAGAAAATTCCGCCGATACCCCTCATCTCCTTTCTGTGTTTGATTGTAAAATATTCATCGCATTGTTTTTTATAAATTGAATACAATCCGGGAATTACAGAATTACAGCTTTCCTTTAAGATTTTATGGAAGTGCCTGAAATCTTCGGTATAAGGATAATACGGAGTTAAATCAGTTCCCCCGCCGAACCATGATTTTCCGTCTGCCAGCTCAAAATATCTTATATTCAAATGTATTGTAGGAATTTTTGGAGAATACGGATGCAGGATTAAAGATAAGCCGCATGCGGCAAAATCCTGTGATTTTATGTTTAGTGAAAGAGCGGCTTCCTCTGGGAGGATTCCAAAAACTCCGGAAATATTAACTGCTCCTTTTTCAAAAATTTTACCGTTTTCAATGATTTTTGTTTTTCCGCCTCCCCCTTCTTCTCTTTCCCAATTATCTTCCGAAAATGAAGTCCCGTCCGTTTTTTCCAGGGCAGTACAGATAAGCATTTGAAGAGAAGTAATATATTCTTCCACTAATATATATCTATCTGAAACGTTATATCGCGTCATAAATTAATCTGTGAATAATTATTATATTCAGGTCTCTTAACCAAAATTAATCACTAAGAATCAGAAAGGGAATATCATGCTCAAAGAAAAAGTCGAAACCGCATTAAACAACCAGATCAAAGAAGAGCTTTACTCTTCTTATCTATATTTGTCAATGGCGGCTTTTTTTGAAAATCAGAATTTCAGCGGCTTTTCAAACTGGATGAGGATTCAGGCCCAGGAGGAATACGGACATGCGATGAAAATTTATAATTATATTCTTGAGAGAGGCGGAAATGTTAAACTTCAGAAGATCGATGCACCTAAAGGAACCTGGCAGAATCAGCTGGAGGCATTTGAGGATACTTTAAAGCACGAGCAGAAAGTAAGCAAATCTATCTATGATTTGGTAGAGCTTTCATTCGCCGAGAAAGATCATGCTACCAACACCTTTTTACATTGGTTTGTAAATGAACAGGTTGAGGAGGAATCAACTGCACTTAAGATAGTTGAAAGAGTGAAATTAACCGGTGACAATAAGGGAGCATTATTTATACTTGACAGGGAATTAGGCATGAGATCTACAGCAAAATAAGCATAAAGGCTATACCTCTCAGACTAATTGTATATAAAATAATTTTAATCTTTTTTAGCAGAATAATATCATATTAAAAAATGACATTTTTCTAATATAATCATCTTCCATCAGACAATTCATTAAAAAAACTGGTGCAATTGTCCTTTTAAAGAAACCCGTGGGTATTAACCGGTTCTCTTTAATTATTCACTTTAAATTTTAAAAGCTGGTATATATATTAAATGCGACTTATTCCTGTTTTAATTTTGTCTTTTAATGAACTTAAAAATTATCGTTCTGAGTGCTTCAATCTTGTTTTCAATTTTACTCTGTTTAGGCTGCGACAGGCCAACGGAAAATAACAAGAATGACGATGGTCTTCCTCCCGCCGTACCTGTGGGT
>CAYSGP010000438.1:0-2617 GCA_964430095.1 uncultured Ignavibacteriaceae bacterium | reverse complement strand
TTTGGATTCCTGGTGGGAGGTATCTCTGCATTTTCAGGAATCGGCGGAGGGATATTGTTTGTACCCGTTTTAGTTTACCTGTACGGTACGGAAATTAAAAAAGCAATCGGAACATCATCAATAATAACCGCATGCACAATGATTTCCTCCTCTTTATCGTATTCAATTCAGGAAGTCAATGGTTTCCAGGTTCCTTATCAAATCGGATATATTTATTTACTTGCCGGTCTGCCCCTAGGGATTGTTTCTGCCCTCGGTTCGCTTACCGGAGTTAAAATTGTGCTAAAAACTTCTTCACCCAGATTAAAAAAAATATTTGCCGTATTGTTGATAGTAATCGTTATTAAAATTATTTTCGGGGCATGAAAAGAACCCGCATTCTTTTAAGAGTAGATCCGCTCTTTACAAGATGCCCCTCTTGTAAGCTTCCCAATAAGCTTAAATATTCACATTCCAGGAATTTCATGGAAGCATTTGTAAAAAGAACTACATTTTTTAAAATGTGCAGGTGTGAAAACTGCGGATGGCGGGGTTATCTGACTACTTTTACAATGAATTCCAAATCATATAAATATCTTTTCATTTACGTGGGCTTAATAATTATTGTCGCCTTCCTTGTCAGCTTGATTTTAAAAAGAGTTTCATAACCATTCGCTTTAATTACTGCTCTGAAATTTACCTTAAACTGATTATCATTTTTTCTCTATTTTGATATCCTGAAGAAAAATTTTCTTAAAAATATCATCTTTTGGTTATTAAAAAATGAATTCCTCGATAAAGAATAAGTTAAAGAACATAGCCGGTTCAAGAAATTATTTTGATTCGGAAGAGGACAAGCTTTGTTATTCTTACGACGCTACTCCGATTTTCCGTACTTTGCCCGAAGCTGTAATATTTCCGGAGAATGAAATGCAGATCTCGGAAATAATGAAGCTGGCTAATGAAGAAAAATTTAACATTGTACCGCGCGGAGCAGGCACGGGTTTAAGCGGGGGAGCAATCCCGGTTGAAAACTCTGTTGTCATGGTTATGACAAAATGGAATAAAATCCTGGAAATAGATACCAATAATTTAACTGCATTGGTTCAGCCGGGAGTAGTAACCGCAGATCTGCAGAAGGAAGCAGAAAAAATTGATTTGTTTTATCCCCCAGATCCCGGAAGCATGAATGTTTGTACAATCGGCGGGAATGTTGCGAATAATGCCGGAGGATTAAGAGGATTAAAATACGGCGTTACAAAAAATTATGTGCTTGGAATCGAAATGGTTTTGCCTGAAGGGGAGCTTCTTAAAACCGGCGGAAAAAATATGAAGGACGCGGCAGGCTATAATCTCCGGGACTTTATTGTCGGAAGTGAAGGAACCCTCGGAATCATAACTAAAATTCTGCTCAAATTAATTCCGAAGCCGTTAAATTTTGTAACATTACTCGCTTATTTTGATAAACTGTCCGACAGCGCAAAGGCTGTCGCCGGTATTATTTCCTCTCATATAGTTCCGTGTATGATGGAATTTCTTGATAAAACTACGGTAAACTGCGTGGAAGATTTTGTGCATATAGGACTTCCTAGAAACAGTGAAGCAATTCTGCTGATTGAGGTGGACGGAAGAGGGAGCATAGTTCAGGAAGACGCGGAGACTATAAAAAATATTCTCGCAAAAAATAATGCCTCCGTAATTAAAACCGCCGGAGATATTACTGAATCCTTAAATTTAAAAACTGCAAGAAGAAGTGCATTCAGCGCATTGGCAAGAAGGCGTCCTACGACAATACTTGAAGACGCAACCGTCCCGAGAAGCGAGCTCCCGGTAATGATTGAAAAAGTAACCGAAGCTTCAGTGAAATTCAATGTGACATTCGGGAATTTCGGTCATGCAGGGGACGGCAACCTGCATCCTACTTGTCTTACCGATGAAAGAGATAAAAAGGAAATTGAAAATGCTCATAGAGCTTTTGATTTTATTTTTAATGAAGCAATCAAGCTTGGAGGTACGATTACAGGCGAACACGGAACCGGGCTGGCTAAAAAGCAGTTCCTGGAAAAAGTAGCAGGATCCGCGGGAATAGAAATAATGAAAAGAATTAAATTGTCAATTGATCCGAACAATATTCTGAACCCGGGAAAGATTTTTTCAATATCGCCGAAGTGCGAAGAGTACGCGGGGAAATGAAAGTCATTTATGGTCATTAAGTAGTCATTAAGTAGTCATTTGTAGTCATTAAGTGGTCATTTGTAGTTAAAAAGATAATATTAACTAATTTAAAAAATAGGGGGGTGCAATGAAACTTGAGGAACTTCAGGTATATCAATTGTCAATGGATATAGCCGAAAGAATATGGAATATTGTGATTAGTTGGAATTATTTTGAAAAGGATACGGTTGGCAAACAATTAGTTAAAGCCATAGATTCGGTTTCGTCAAATTTAAGTGAAGGTTTCGGGAGATATTTTTATAAAGAGAATAAACAGTTCTGTTACTACTCAAGAGGTTCTTTATTTGAGACAAAAACCTGGCTGCGAAAATCCTTTAACAGAAAACTTCTTGAAGAGAAAGATTATTTGACATTATCCGAAAACTTTGTCAAAAGAAAATACATACCAAACAAAATGTGTTTA
>CAYSGP010000437.1:0-2591 GCA_964430095.1 uncultured Ignavibacteriaceae bacterium | reverse complement strand
AATACCGAACTGTGTATTGTTAAACTGAGCATCATCGGCATTCATTGCGACATTATAAGATTTGCCGACAGAGCCCGAAATCATTAATTTCATATCTTTAGCAAAATCAGAATTGATTTTAGCGGAAACAACATACTCTTGATAGTCATCTCTGCTGAGAGGTATGAGAAGCATTTCTCTATCAAACCAGAAGCTAGTAAAAAATCTTAAATTTCCCAAGGATTTTCCTATATAAGGAACCGGACCTCCGAAACTGGCGTCAATATTATAATCCGGCTGATTTGTTACCTCAGTCCTTCTGTGTTCCCACATCCACTGACGCTGTGCAGCAGCAGGTGACAAATCATTATTCGGGTTATCGTCCGATAAAAGCCGTTGAGACACGCTATTCCAGCCTTCAAAGACAGGATATTGACGCCTTGTATATTCATCCCATGCGGCGTTTGTGCCGATAAATGCAACTGACGGGTCTAAATATGGACGATTCCACATGGAATTCGGATCATAAACCGACATCCCAAAATATTTAGGGGTAGGAGGGCTGTACTTTAATTGTATAGATCCAAAATAGGAACTTTCATCCCCCTCCTTCGAAACAATATTTATAATCCCGGAACGTACCTGCCCGTATTCAGCATTAAATCCGCCGCGTTCAACGGAAACTTCCTGGATTGATGTTAGAGCAACAGTTGTGATAGGTCTATTATTAGCAGGATCACGTAAAGTAACTCCATCTATTTGATAAAGCAATTCATCTGATTGTCCACCCCTGACTACAAAATTTTCCTCAACCCCGGCTTGAAGACTCACAACTTCACCGATAGAGGTTACTGGTAATACCTCCATTTCTTCCGGATTTACGGCAGCAACGCTAGTAGATACATCTCTCTTTACAATATTTCTTTGGGCAACTACTGTAATGTTTTCCATTTCAATTGCTGCCGGAACCAATTGAATATCAACCGGAGAAGTTTGATCAATATGCACCGGTATATTATTAACAGTTACCTTCGAATAACCGACCATACTTGCAACTATCCTCTGAGGTCCCGGAGGCACTTGAAGAATTGTGTAATAGCCTTCAATATCGGTTGTAGAACCGAGTGTAGTCCCTGTTACTATAATGTTTACGCCGGGCAAAGGCTCCCCCGTTTCTTTATCTGTAACTCTACCGGCTATTTTTCCGGTAGTTCCAGCAAAGTTAACATCTGCAAAGATTGACAAGACAGATATTAAAAAGATGAAAATCCGGTATTTATTAGATAGCATAAGATTTCTCCTCATATTGAATTCTTTATGAAATTCTTTTTTTATGTTGGAACATTTTTGCCAAGGAATCAAATAAATACTTTACTGAACAAGTTCCAGATATATTTAATTCTTAGAAAAAAATTTTTCACCGTCTTCAACGAACCAAATACTATATTCTGAACAAACTTCATCCTGCTGATTGTAAACATAAATATTCCAGATAGTATAAATATGAAAACACAAAATTCAAGGAAATTAGAGTTTATATACCAGGAAACGAGGCCGCTGTTTAAAAAACTATCATTGAAAAATATTTCCATAAAAATGCGTATAACTATCAAGGCTGAAATTGTAACTAAAGTTGCCAATGCTGAAGCGCCATTAATGCTGTTGTTTAGCAGACTGACAATAAAGACTGCGGAAATCATTGAGATAAAAAAGCTGAATGCCTTTATAAGCGACAAACAGAATTCAAAATTTAATCCCTGAGCAACAGGAACCAGCATAATTGAAAAGATCAGCAAGACTATTGTTGCCATCCTGCCGACTAAGATTAGTTTTCTGTCGGATGCTGACGGATTTAAGCTTTTATAGAAATCAAAAGTAACCAGAGTTGATGTGCTGTTAAAGAGGCTGGCAAATGAAGCGGTTAATATTGCTGCTATCCCGATAATTAACCCGCCGCGCAAACTTTCGGGAAGTATCCCTGAGTAAAAAATAGTATTCAATGATTCTTCCGATGATGCCCCTTCAAACAAGTTGTAAATTACAAATCCAGGGAGAATAAAAATTAAAACAGGAATAATTTGGAGAACTGCGGAGAGAAGAGCAGCTTTCCTTACGGATGAAATATTCTTTCCGCATAAAATTTTCTGTACCATGCATTGATCTGTACACCAAAACCAGAAGCCTAGAATCGGAAGTCCTATAAAAATTCCAGTTAAGCTTAACTCCGGATCGTTAACAAATCCGAAAAAGGAAGAAATATTTGTATCAATTAAATTTCCACCTTCGCCCTGGTAAATAACCCATATCAAAAAACCTGCGACACTGATTGTCATTAAAAACATTTGAATTATATTAACGTAAATCTCAGCCTGGAGACCGCCGACTATTATATAAATCCCGGTTATTATCAGGAAAAAAAGAAGTGAAGAATAAGAGTCGGCTCCGGTAATCCTGGAAATAAATATGCTTCCGAGAATAAGAATTACCACTAGTCGGATTGATATATTATATAGTATATAAATTGCCGAAAGAAAAAATCTGCAGCTTTTGTTAAATCTTTTTTCAAAGTATTCTGGGAGGGTGTTTATTTTTAATTTTAAGTAGATGGGAGT
>CAYSGP010000436.1:0-4747 GCA_964430095.1 uncultured Ignavibacteriaceae bacterium | reverse complement strand
AAAAATAGTTTCTTGAAGGGCTATTGTGATCTAAGATCAAGTAAAATAAATTTATACAAAGAAAAAAAATTATATCAAACTTGGGTATGATGTGTGAAACAGAGGTAATTATTTCAAGTGTATTTTAAGACAAGATAATTTAATGTAATAATATTCGCAGCAGATTTTAGATTTTAGTGGCAGGGCGCACTTTTCCCTAAATCAAAAAACTTTAGAATCTACGTAGAATTATTTAATAGACTCTTATCTATAAATCGTGCAGGTAAGACTTCAAATTAAATTTCGAATTTAATTCCTTGAGCCAGCGGAAGCTCTATTCCGAAATTAATTGTATTTGTCTGCCTACGCATATAAAGCTTCCAAACATCGGAACCGGATTCCCTGCCGCCGCCGGTTTCTTTTTCTCCGCCGAATGCTCCACCTATCTCTGCTCCAGAAGTCCCGATATTTACATTTGCAATTCCGCAGTCGGATCCTTCCAATGATAAAAAGAACTCTGCTTCACGAAGGTTATTTGTAAAGATTCCTGAAGATAATCCTTGAGCTACACCATTATGAATTGCCACGGCATTTTCAACATCTCCTTTATATTTTATAAGATAAAGAATCGGTGCAAATGTTTCTTCCTGAACAATTTTGAAATGATTCTCTACTTCTGCGATTGCAGGCTTTACATAACATCCTGAATTATATTCGTTCCCGGAAAGCACTTCTCCGCCGAAAATTACTTTTCCTCCCTCCTCCTTTATTCTTTCCAACGCCGAACAAAAAGTCTTTACTGCATCTTTATCAATCAGAGGTCCAACATGATTCTTCTCATCGAGCGGATTTCCGATTTTTAAGCTGCCGTATGCTTTTAGAAGTGATTCTTTTATTTTACTATAAATCGAATCGTGTACAATTAATCTTCTCGTAGTTGTGCATCTTTGTCCGGCCGTTCCTACTGCTCCAAAAACCACCGAAGTAATGGCTAGATTTAAATCAGCATCGGGAGTTATTATTACGGCATTATTTCCGCCTAACTCCAAAATTGATTTTCCGAATCTTGCGGCAATAACCTGTGCGGCATGTCTTCCGACTTTAGTTGAACCGGTTATGGAAATCAGGGGAATTCTTTTATCGTTTAACAACTTCTCTCCTATAGTTGAACCTTTACCGATTATTAAAGAAAAGATTCCTTCGGGGAGAGAATTATTCTTTAAAACATCCGATATAATATTTTGAACAGCGATTGCAGAGAGCGGAACCTTCGAAGAAGGCTTCCAGAGATTTACGTTCCCGCATACCGCCGAAATCATTGCATTCCATGCCCAAACTGCTACCGGGAAATTGAATGCAGAAATTATCCCGACAATTCCTAAAGGATGGTATTGATCGAACATCCGGTGCTTTGATCTTTCCGACTGCATGGTAAATCCATACAATTGCCGCGATTGTCCCACTGCAAAATCGCAGATGTCGATCATCTCCTGTACTTCTCCCAATCCTTCTTGAAGCGATTTTCCCATTTCAAAAGAAACTAAAGTGCCGAGTTCTTTTTTATATTCTCTTAAACGTAAACCGATTTGGCGGACTATCTCTCCCCTCTTCGGAGCTGGCATATTTCTCCACTGTTTAAATGCTTCTAGTGCCGTACTAATAATTTTTTCATAATCATTTTCAGACGCCTGGTACACTGAAGCAATAAATTCACCGGTTGCCGGGGATGAAATATTTAATTCTTCTCCAGTATCGGTTTTAAACCAATTTACGCCTCCGGAAGCACCGTAATTTTTTTCATGAAGAGAAAGTTTTTTCAATAATTCCTCTTTGATGCCGGATTTTTCTAAAACTTGCATGGTATACCTTAAAGATTAATTTTTGAATAATATTGTTCGAAACTTATTGTTTTTTATCCAAGAGTGAAAGGCGGATCGGTTTTGCTGAGTTTTTAATAACATCCATAGTTAGTTAAACAATAAATCAAAGAGTTTCTTTTTGCAAATCATTTTACTTTAAGACTCAAACTTAATTGTCTTGTTTTATATAGACTTAAAAAATATATTGGTGTCGGTTTTCCTTTTAATTATTCTTTTAATTATTGAACAATACGGACATTTTTTTCAAACAATCATCTAATCAGGGGATATATATTGAATAAATATTTACTTCTCAAAAAGACTATTTTTTCAGCATTTCTTTCTTTTTTCATCTTTCTATTTACAAATGTATCAACTGCTCAGATTTATCTTGATTCCACAGCAAATATAGAAGAGAGAATTGAAGATCTTTTAAGCCGGATGACACTGGATGAAAAAGTAGGCCAGATGGCTCAGGCAGAACGTTCAGCCGTAACAGGAAATTCAGATATCACAACATACTTTCTTGGTTCCATTTTAAGCGGCGGCGGATCCGTTCCCCAGGGTAATAATGCTGAAAGCTGGTCAAATATGTTCGACAGCTTTCAGGCTCAAGCATTAAATACCCGGTTGAAAATCCCAATTATATACGGTATCGATGCAGTGCATGGACATAATAATGTCCGGAATGCTGTGATTTTCCCTCATAATATTGGTCTTGGCTGCACTAGAGATTCAGAACTTGTTAGGCAAGCCGCAAGTATTACCGCAAAAGAAATTATGGGAACAGGACTTAATTGGACATTCGCTCCTTGTATTGCAGTCCCTCAGAATGAAAGATGGGGAAGAACTTATGAAGGATTCAGTGAATCGCCCGAACTTGTTTCACAATTAGGTGCTGCTTCAGTGCTTGGATTTCAAGGAGATAGTCTGATGGGAAAATCCAGTATTGTTGCATGTGCAAAACATTATGTTGGAGACGGCGGCACCACAGGCGGTTATGACCAGGGAAATACTGAGGTTGATGAAGAAACACTGAGAAGAATTCATCTCCCAGGTTATATAGCTGCAATTAACGCAGGTGTGGGAACGGTTATGGCATCTTTTAGCTCCTGGAATGGAAGCAAGCTGCATGGGAATAAGTATTTATTAACCGATGTATTAAAAAATGAATTGGGATTTACCGGTTTTGTTGTTTCAGACTGGGCAGCTATTGATCAATTATCGGGAACTTATTCAAATAAGGTTGAAGCTTCTATAAATGCCGGGATCGATATGGTTATGCTTCCATATAATTATGAAACCTTTATATCAACAGTTAAAACCCTGGTCAGCCAGGGTTTAATTCTCCAGTCAAGAATTGATGATGCAGTAAGAAGAATACTAAGAATCAAATTGAAGGCCGGATTGTTTGAACACCCATATGCCGATAGAATTTACTCAGACCAGATTGGCTCGGATGCCCATAGACTCGTTGCACGCGAATCCGTCCGTAAATCATTAGTTTTATTAAAAAAGAAAGACAACGTCCTCCCCCTAAGTAAAAATAATATTAAAATTCATGTGGCAGGCAAAAATGCAGATGATATCGGGAATCAATGCGGAGGATGGACAATTTCATGGCAGGGCTCGAGCGGCAACATTACCGAAGGGACAACTGTACTTGAGGCAATTCAGAAAGCAGTTTTAACCAGTACTGTTACTTATTCTTTAGATGGATCAGGTGCTGCAGGATCAGATTTTGCAGTGGCAGTAATCGGTGAAACTCCATATGCAGAAGGTGCAGGAGATAGAAATGATTTGAATCTTTCATCATCAGATATTAATACCGTTAGAAATTTAAAAAATGAAGGCATTCCGGTTATTGTTATAATTATTTCGGGCCGCCCAATGATAATCGAGCCTATTTTACATTACAGCGATGCTATAATTGCTGCCTGGCTTCCGGGGTCTGAAGGAGACGGTATAGCCGATATTTTATTCGGCGATTATCAGCCGTCAGGTCTGCTGTCTTACACCTGGCCGCAAAACATGGAACAGATTCCTATTAACTTCGGTGATTCCGAATATTCTCCTCTTTATCCGTTCGGATACGGTTTAAAAGACCTCAATAATTCTGCAGCTGGTTCATCCCCGGAATTTTCCTCTGCTCTAGCAGTTCCCGGCGGTTCACAAATCGAAGTAACATTTAATAAAAGCATGACTGATCCTTCTGCCGATTATTCCGGATTTATTGTTTCAATTAATTCTTCATCAACCAGTATAATCACAAATGCCATATTGAAAGAAGGAGACAGCACTACAATAATATTGAGCATAGATCAAATAATAGAAGCTGGAGACTTAATTAAAATAAGCTACAATCCCGGGAATATACAATCACTTGACGGCGGAATGCTTAATTCATTTTCAGACAAATCCGTTTATGTTTATGCTGATGAAATTGAATACTTCATTATACCCGGAAAAATTGAAGCAGAGGATTATTATGCTATGTCCGGTATTGATACTGAAAATACATCCGATGCAGGCGGCGGATTGAATGTAGGCTGGATAGATTCAGGCGACTGGATGGATTATTTTCTTAGTATTCCTTCAAACGGCACTTACAAAATTGATTTCCGCATTGCCAGTCTATCAGAAGCCGGACAGATTACATTGGAATTAGATGATGAGACAATTTCAACAATTTCATTACCGGTAACCGGCGGCTGGCAGAATTGGCAAACCGTTAGTGTAAATTGCACCCTGACAGCAGGCATAAAAGTATTTAAAATAACAGCCTCGGAAGGCGGCTTCAACATAAACTGGTTTGATATAAGTATATCAACATCAGTAATTCATGAAGAAGAAATTCTATCTGAATATATGCTTTTACAGAATTATCCAAATCCATTCAATCCTGCAAC
>CAYSGP010000435.1:0-3695 GCA_964430095.1 uncultured Ignavibacteriaceae bacterium | reverse complement strand
AATAAAGTAATCAAGCCTCTGGAAAGACTAATAAAATTCAGCAGTGAAATAGGAAAAGGAAATTTTTCAGCACGTGCACCGGAAAATCTTTACGGCGAAATTAAATTGCTTTCAGATTCAATGGATGAAATGAAAAAAGATCTTGCTGTAAACCAGAAAGAAAAGGAAAATCTGCTTGCTCAGATTGCCCATGAAATCCGGAATCCGCTGGGCGGGATTGAGCTGCTCTCGAATCTTTCAAAGGAAAATTTGGAATGCTTTAATAATGAGCCGGATTCTAACATGCAGGCATCTTTAATTAAAAAAAATAAGGACTATCTGGATAAAATATTGAAAGAAGTCCATGGTCTTAAATTGCTCATAACTTCCTATTTAAATTACAGCAGGCCTAATACCGCAAATCCGGTTTTTGTTGATCTGCCTAAACTTTTCTACGAAATTGAAAATGTTTTTAAAGCGGCGCTTCTGAAGCATGATGTAAAATTAAAATTTGATCTTCAGCTTAAAACATTTTTGTTTGATGATAATCATTTAAAGCAGATCCTTCTAAACCTCCTGGCAAACTGCGTTGAATCATTTTCCGCTCATAGGAATTCCGGCGGAAACCGGGATATCCTTATAATAACCAAAGAAGAAAACGGATCCGGCTTAATTTCGGTCAGCGACAATGGTTCGGGTATTGCCGAGGAAAATCTGAAATTAATTTTTAATCCTTTTTTTACCACGAAGAAAAACGGCACAGGGCTCGGACTGGCAATCAGCAGGAAGCTTTGCCTGGAAAATAGCGCAGAACTGCTTCTAGCAAAAGATGCCGATAATGGTGGTAAAGGAGCAACGTTTGTCATCGCAAAAAAAACCGGCAAAATGAGTATATAAAATGAAGCTTGAAAAAATTTTAGTAGTTGAAGATAATGAAACTATGAGAATCGGAATTGAAGAAAGCCTGAAGCGGGAGGGCTACTCGATAAAATCCTTTGAAAACGGAATTGATGCATTAAATGATTTGCAGTTCGAATCCGCCGCTCTTGCTATAGTAGATTTGAAAATGGACCCGATGAACGGAATTGAAGTTCTTAAGAAGATAAAAGAATTAAATCCGAAAACCGAAGTGCTGATGATCTCGGCTTACGGCACGGTTGAGGACGCAGTTAAGTCTATGCATCTGGGTGCGGTTGATTTCCTTACAAAACCGTTTTCACCCGATGAGCTCAGGATCAGAGTCAAAAAAATCTGGCAGAAAATTCAAAATGAAAAAAGGCTTGAAGACCTGATCGAACAGAATAAAATTTTGAGTGATGAGCTCTTTACCGGTTATGATGAAATTGTCGGTAATTCACCTGCAATTAAAAAAGTATTCTCATTGATTGAGCAGGTTGCCGATAAAGATTCTACGGTCTTGATCCATGGGGAAAGCGGAACCGGAAAAGAACTTGTTGCCAGGGCTATTCACAAAAAAAGTAAACGCTTCGAAAATCCCTTCATAAAAATTAATTGCGGAGCTTTAAATGATAATCTCCTGGAGAGCGAGCTCTTTGGCCATGAAAAAGGTTCTTTTACCGGGGCAATTAAGCAAAAAAAGGGGAGATTCGAGCTTGCAGATAAAGGGACTCTTTTCCTCGATGAAATAGGGGATATTTCCCCCGCAATGCAGGTAAAGCTGCTGCGTGTGCTTCAGGAGGGAGAATTTGAAAGAGTGGGAGGAGAGGTTACTTTGAAATCCGATGTAAGGATAATTGCAGCTACGAATAAAGATCTTCAAAAGCTTATTCTTGAGGGACATTTCCGGGAAGATTTGTTTTACAGATTGAGCGTAATACCGATTAATCTTCCAACACTTAGAGAAAGGAAAGAAGATATTATTCAGCTGGTAAATTATTTTATAAAAAGACTTGCCGTTAAGAATAACTGCGAGCCTAAAGAAATAACAGCTGAAGGCCTGGAAATGCTGATGGATTATCCGTGGCCGGGAAATATACGCGAGCTTGAAAACCTTACTGAAAGGCTGTTTGTAATTTCATCCGACAAAGTAATTGATCCTTCGCTGATAGCAAGTCACTTGAGCAGTTCAATCTCCTTTAATTCCGGTTATGAAAATCTTCCTCTTGAGGAAGCCCTCTATGCATTCGAGAAAAATTTAATTGTTACGGCAATGAAGAAGGCAAACGGAATAAAAAACCGTGCTGCAAAAATACTTGGAATAAGCACAAGCGTTTTATATTATAAATTAGAAAAGTACAGGCTGATATGAAGAGAATTTCGTATAAAACTTTAATCTTATTCTTTTTCAGCTTCGTCTGCATTAATTCTCAAACACTGACAGAGCTCGAGAAAAAATATGAGCGGCTCGGAGAAGAATATATTAAAGAAAATTCAGCAGTTGATTCATTGGGAACCCTGGTTTTAAAAAGAGCAGCATTAATAGATAATGAAAAGAAAAAGGACAAACCTGATGAAGATAAATTGGTTGAGCTTATGTCAGGTTCTGCAACTCTATCAAATAACCTTGAAAAACATCAAAAAAACCTTAAAAAACTTGAAACCGGCATTGAACAGTTAAAGCAGCAGCTTTATAAAAGTTACTCGCTTATAATTGATTCACTTAAATCATTAAAAGCTTCCGGCAAGGAGAATGAAAAATTAAATTCGGAAATATTTTTCTACACCGAGCAGAGATTGATGGTTTCGCCTAAAATTCCGATGCTTTCATTCAATCCTGAAAAAGTGCTGAAGATTGATTTAAGAAAATTACAAGAGCCCGAAGAAAAAAATCTTTTCAGGGAGTATTTGGATAATGCTCTTTCAGAAGTGGATAAGTTATTGGTAAATGTGGAAGCTGAAAGTAATGAAATAGGCCAGATTGCGGATTTGGAAAAAAGACGCAAAAGATTTTTGGAAGACAGCGAGTTTGAAGGCGGAATGATTCCAAGAAGTCTCACCAGGGGAACCGGAACTGCAGAGAACGATCAAACAGCGGTATTTGAAGGGAGAGGAAATGTGTCAAATAATGCTTCAAACATAAAAGCTTATTATTCGTTATTGGACCAGCTGAATACAAAAAATGTTCAGACTCCCGATTTAACCTGGAACCGTTCGCTGAATGATGCAGGCAGAAATATGGATCTAAAAGATTATGAAAAATTACTTAAGGAGGTGAAATTAAGACTGCAGGAACTTAAATTAGTTCTTGCAAATAAAATAAACTATCAGTAAATGTCTGCTCTTCTTTTAATCTCTTTCTTCTTGATTTTTCTTTTCAATTCCCAGAATTATGCCCAGGTTGGCTTTAGAATGAACGGCGAATTCGGTTTTTATAAATCGACAGGGGAGGAGTCCTTTAAACAAAACGATATTTTAACAAGGCTTGACGGCACTGTTAAATACAATTATGAAGACGAAACAAGAAAAGCCTCGGTTCAATTAAGAGCCAGGCCTGAGTTTTACAGGTTTAAAAATTCCCTTACTTCCGTAAAAATCAAGGCTGAAGGAAATTTTTCGCAGTCGGAAGATGATTTTATTTGGGGTGCGGATTTGACCCGCCAGAAAAATTTCTTTAACGGGCGCGGGCTGAATATAGATTATGATATTTTGTTTTCGGCAGCTCATTTTGAATGGCTCGCCGGTGATGGAAATTCTTTCCAGGTAAACGCCGGTTACGGATATCAAAATATTGATAATGAAGGATATAAATTGGATCT
>CAYSGP010000434.1:0-2696 GCA_964430095.1 uncultured Ignavibacteriaceae bacterium | reverse complement strand
TTTTATGCCGAATAATGAAGATTGAGTCTCGGAATTTTCCAGCAATATTTTATCATTTTCGGGGATAAAAAACTCAACGTTAAAGGTTTCTTTTATAAACCTGCATCCAAAAATATGATCTATATGGCAGTGAGTATTAATTGAATATTTAAGATTCAATCCGTTTTTCTCAATAAATTCTTTAATTTCATTTTCTTCGTATTTATCACTGCATCCGGGATCAATAACCAATGCATCCCTGGAATTTTCATCCCAGACTAAATAAGTATTTTCCACAAAGGAATTAAAAATAAATTTTGTAACGATAAACACTTTGCTTATTTAATTCAATTAGGATTAAGCGATGAAATTTTTCTTGATTCTTTTAAATAATTTTCCGTTATAGTTCCGGAAATTTTCCAATGTTTCCTCAATAGAATCCCCGCCGAATTTCAGCATTATATATTTTGCAATAGACCAGGCAAGCATCGATTCCGCTATTACGGCGCATGCCGGGACGGCTACAAAGTCGCTTCTTTCACGCCGT
The DNA here is from genome assembly GCA_964430095.1 of uncultured Ignavibacteriaceae bacterium. Lineage (GTDB taxonomy): Bacteria > Bacteroidota > Ignavibacteria > Ignavibacteriales > Ignavibacteriaceae > DATKLQ01. The sequence goes on along the minus strand of CAYSGP010000434.1, from coordinate 2,170 downwards.
GCATCGACGGCTTTCATAGTTTTTAAATCGACACTTTCAATAGGACTCATCAATGTAGCAATCGGTTTCATTGCTCCCCGTACAATAACCGGCATTCCGGTTGAGATACCTCCTTCAATTCCACCGGCACGGTTTGTTCGTCTTACGAGAGATTCTTTATCCAAGATAATTTCATCATGAGATTCGGAACCGAATTTTTCAGCAGTTTCAAAGCCGCTGCCGATTGCTACTGCTTTTACCGCATTTATTGACATAATAGCCTGGGCAATATCGGCATCGAGTTTTGTATCGTAATGAACAAAACTTCCTAATCCTACGGGCACTCCTGTTGCAACTGCATAAAATGTTCCGCCGAGAGTATCTCCCTTCTTTTTCGCCTGCTTAATTTTGCTTATTATTTTTTCTTCATGTTCCTTGTCGAGAACCCTAACATCGCTCTTATCCGATTTTTCAGATAAATCCCAGCCTTTAAAGTTCTTAGGAAGATTATTATCAAATAAATTATTTGAGAAATTTTCTTTCGGATAAATTCCTCCGATACTTTCCACAAAACTGCCGATTGAAATATCAAATTCTTCGAGCAGTCTCCTGGCAATTGTTCCCGCAGCAACTCTGGCGGCAGTTTCTCTTGCACTTGAACGTTCGATTGAATTCCTGATATCATCAAAATTATATTTGGATATTCCAACCAAATCAGCATGCCCAGGCCGGGGTACAGTAATTTTTTCGATTTTATTTCCTTTATGCTCCGGAGACATTTTTTCTGCCCAATTCTCCCAATCTTTATTTTTTATAAGGAGCGATATCGGAGAACCTAGCGTTTTTTGAAAACGTATGCCGGAAAGAATTTCAGCCGTATCGGTTTCAATCTGCATTCTTAAACCTCTTCCATATCCTGCTTGTCTTCTTTTTAAATGAAAATTGAGATATTCGGGTTTAATAATTAGATTGGCGGGAAATCCTTCAACTATAGCGGTTAAGGCTTTGCCGTGAGATTCTCCGGCAGTAAGGAATCTTATCATTTTTTTATTTTTTTACCGGAAATATAAAGAAACAAAAAATTCAAATCATTTCATGGGGATAATAATGTTTCCGGATTCATTATTAATCATTTTGTTTGTAAAATATTTTATAAAACAGAAATTTCTTTTCAAGCAGAGATTGATGAAACAATCTTAACCTCATCCCTACCCTTCCCCTAAAAGGGGAAGGGTTTATAAACAAAATATCTTAAAGTAAAATATTCTATCAGAATATTATCATTTTATAGTTTGATAGACAATAAGTTAGAGTGAGGTCATTTATTTTGCAAGAGTATGGTATTCTTGAGTTATTAAAAAAAAATGCCGGTTAATATTATTACCAACCGGCATTCTGAATTAAAGAATATTAAAAAAGATCATTTAGGAATTTCAATTCCAACGTATCTGCTGTTCCCTTCATTATTCTGAACTTTCAATAATATTGCCGAACCTTTTTTGTCATTAATAACTTCCTTTAGATCATTTACATTATTGATATCTTTTTTATCAGCTTCAACTATTAATAATCCTTCACCCAATCTTTGATCTTCTGCTTTGCTGAAGGGCTGAACTTCGGTAATTAAAGCTCCGCCGTCAACTTTAAATTTAGTTTTTTCATTGCTATTTAAATTCCTTACACTCAAACCGATTCCTTCAAAAGTAATCGACGACGATTTAGATGATCCGCTTTCATCGTCAGATCCTTTATTTACAACAGGTTCAGTTTTCTCTTCATTATCACGGGCTTTGAGTGTTACGGTTCTTTCAATTTCTTTCCGATCTCTGAAAATAGTTAATGCAACTTTTGTACCTGCGCTTTTTGAAGCTACATAACTTTGAAGTTCGTTCGGCTGATTAACTTCTTTCCCATCAATTTTGAGAATTATATCACCATCTTTAATATCTGCTTTGGAAGCAGCTCCGCCTTCGAGTACACTCTGGACGATAATTCCGCGGGGTTTATCCAAACCAACCGATTTTGCCATAGCATAATCAACTTCATCTATATTTATTCCAATATAGCCGCGGCTGATCTTGCCATGAGCTATTAAATCCCTTGAAACCGATTTAGCCATATTGATGGGGATAGCAAAACCATAGCCGATATATCCGCCAGTTCCGCCTGTGGCAATTGCCGAGTTTATCCC